>JAIRYY010000026.1 GCA_031267485.1 Tannerella sp. | reverse complement strand
TGTCTTCTTACAAAAGACTGATTGACATATACAGTTCAACACCCAAGACGGTCGATGCGCTGATGAAGCTGGAGTTGCCGAGCGGTGTCGAGGTTGAGATTAAAGTATAAGTTGCGGCTGAAAAGTCCGCAAATGATAAGTGAAAAATTAAATTATAAAGTGAAATGCCAGGATTATTAGGAAAAAAAATCGGAATGACATCCGTATTCAGTGCCGAGGGAAAGAATCTTCCATGCACTGTTATCGAAGTAGGTCCTTGCGTTGTTACGCAGATTAAGACAGAAGAGAAAGACGGCTACAGGGCGGTTCAGTTAGGCTTCCGGGAAAAGAAGGAGAAGCATACGAGCAAACCCGAAGCCGGTCACTTCAAAAAAGCAGGCGTGGCTCCGCAAAGATACTTGGCCGAGTTCAAAGGGTTTGATGAAGAGTATAAACCCGGTGATGTGATTACTGCAGAGTTTCTGAACAGTTTCACATTCGTCGATGTGGTTGGTACATCTAAAGGTAAGGGATTTCAGGGCGTTATGAAACGTCATGGATTTGGCGGAGTTGGTGAAATGACACACGGTCAGAGCGACCGTCAGCGTAAACCGGGCAGTATCGGCGCCTGTTCGTATCCGGCGAAAGTCTTCAAAGGTACGCGTATGGCCGGTCAGATGGGTAATGAACGTGTGACGGTTCAGAATCTGGAAGTGATAAAAGTGTTGCCGGAACAAAATCTTTTGATGGTGAAAGGTTCGGTTCCCGGCGCGAAAGGTTCAATTTTATTAGTGGAAGTATAAAGAAATGGAACTAAACGTATTAAATAAAAAGGGAGAAGATACCGGAAGGACGGTCACTCTTAATGATGCGGTTTTTGGAATTGAACCGAATGATCATGCGATCTATCTGGATGTGAAACAGCATCAGGCCAATTGTCGTCAGGGTACGCACAAATCGAAGGAGAGAAGTGAGATAACAGGGAGTACGCGCAAGCTGATACGTCAGAAAGGGAGCGGAGGCGCTCGCCGCGGCGACATTAAATCTCCGGTACTGGTTGGTGGAGGCCGTGTGTTCGGCCCGAAACCGCGCGATTACAGTTTCAAGCTGAATAAGAAAGTGAAAGTTCTGGCGCGCAAGTCGGCGCTGTCTTATAAGGCGAAGGAAGATGCGATAACCGTTGTGGAAGATTTTACGCTGGATGCGCCGAAGACGAAAGACTTTGTCACATTCATGAAAGACTTGAAACTTGACGGGAAGAAAATACTTCTGGTGTTGCCGGAAAACAATAAATCCGTATATCTGTCGGCCCGCAATCTCAAATCTGCCGATATCGTTACAGTTTCCGAACTGAATACATACAAAGTCCTGAATGCAGCCAGCCTGCTTCTGTCGGAGAGTTCAATAGCTATAATTGAGGAAAATTTAAAATCATAAGGGAGATAGCGATATGGGAATTATTATTAAACCGATAGTAACGGAAAAACAGACGGCCATTACGAAAAAAACTCCGAACCGTTTCGGCTTCCGCGTTTCGCCGGAAGCGAATAAGCTGGAGATAAAGAAAGCCGTAGAGGAGATGTATAAAGTGAGTGTTGTCAGCGTGAATACGATGAATTATTCCGGTAAGGTGAAAAGCCGCTATACAAAATCGGGCGTTGTAACCGGCCGTCAGGACTCATATAAGAAAGCAATAGTAACATTGAAAGAAGGCGATATAGTCGACTTCTTCAGCAATATTTGATGTAAGAGATGGGAATACGTAAATTAAAGCCCACGACCCCGGGGCAAAGACACAAAGTTATCGGTGCATTTGATAAAATCACTGCAAGTACACCGGAGAAATCTCTTGTTGCAGGTAAAAAGCGTTCGGGCGGCCGTAACAATACCGGTAAAATGACGATGCGTTATATCGGAGGCGGCCACAAACGCAAATACCGGTTTATCGACTTCAAGAGAAATAAAGATGGCGTTCCAGCAACAGTGGAATCGATAGAGTACGATCCAAACCGTACTTCCCGTATCGCACTGTTGTATTATGCAGACGGAGACAAGAGTTATATCGTCGCCCCCAACGGACTGGAAGTCGGCCAGACAGTGATGTCGGGAAGCAGCGCTGCTCCCGAAATAGGAAATGCAATACCAATGAAGGATATACCCGTTGGTACAATTATTCACAATATCGAACTTCGTCCGGGTCAGGGCGCGAAGCTTGTGCGTTCGGCAGGAGCTTTTGCCCAGTTGACTTCCCGTGAGGGCGCCTATGCAATCATCAGGATGCCGTCGGGAGAGACGAGGAAGATATTGTCGGCATGTAAAGCGACTATAGGTAGCGTGGGCAATTCGGACCATGCACTTGAAAAATCAGGAAAAGCCGGTCGTTCGAGATGGCTGGGACGTCGTCCCCGCAACCGTGGCGTTGTTATGAACCCGGTTGATCACCCAATGGGTGGTGGCGAAGGACGCGCGTCAGGAGGCCATCCCCGTTCACGCAAAGGCTTGTATGCTAAGGGCTTGAAGACAAGAGCGCCGAAGAAATCCTCTTCACGCTATATAATTGAGAAAAGGAAAAAGTAAACTGATTAATTGAAAGAAAAACTATGAGTCGTTCGTTAAAGAAAGGTCCGTACATCAATGTTAAACTGGAAAACAAGGTTTTGGCAATGAATGAGTCGGGCAAGAAAGCAGTTGTAAAAACATGGGCGCGTGCATCCATGATCTCGCCGGATTTTGTAGGTCATACGATCGCTGTTCATAATGGAAATAAGTTTATTCCGGTGTTTATCACCGAGAATATGGTAGGTCATAAATTAGGGGAATTTTCGCCGACGCGCATATTCCGCGGCCATTCCGGTAATAAAAGATAAATTATTTGACTATGGGTGCAAGAAAAAGAATATCAGCAGAGGCAAGAAAAGAAGCGCAGAAGAGCGTTTCATTCGCAAAGTTGCGCAATGTGCCAAGTTCGCCGCGTAAGATGCGTCTTGTGGTGGACATGATTCGTGGAATGGAAGTTTTCCGCGCTTTGGGAGTTCTGAAATACTCCAACAAGGAAGCCGCGGCTAAAGTGGAGAAACTGCTTCGTTCAGCTATTGCCAACTGGGAGCAAAAGAATGAACGCAAAGCGGAAAGTGGAGAATTATATGTAACATCGGTAAACGTGGATTGTTCTACAACATTGAAACGTATGCGCCCCGCGCCGCAAGGCCGCGGTTACCGCATCCGCAAGCGTTCGAATCACGTTACTCTGTTTGTTGATACGAAAGATGTTGTGAAGAATGATACTGAAAATAATAATGAAAGTCAAAATTAATTGCAGATGGGACAGAAAGTAAATCCGATTAGTAATCGTTTGGGAATTATCCGCGGTTGGGATTCCAATTGGTATGGCGGAAAGAATTATGGTGACATGCTGCTGGAAGACAGCAAGATCCGTAAATATCTGAATGCCCGTCTGGCAAAGGCAAGCATATCGCGCATCGTGATTGAACGCACACTGAAACTGGTTACCATTACCGTGTGTACGTCGCGTCCCGGTATCATCATCGGAAAAGCCGGCTCTGAAGTCGACAAACTCAAGGAAGAGCTTAAAAAGATTACAGACAAGGAAGTTCAGATCAACATCTTTGAAATAAAACGTCCGGAACTGGATGCCGTGATTGTGGCAAACAATATAGCCCGTCAGCTGGAAGGCAAAATTGCATACCGCCGCGCCGTGAAGATGGCGATTGCCTCGACGATGCGTATGGGAGCGGAAGGAATAAAAGTATTGGTATCCGGCCGTTTGAACGGTGCGGAAATGGCCCGTTCCGAAATGTATAAGGAAGGCCGTACGCCGCTGCATACGTTCCGCGCCGATATCGATTATGCTCTGGCTGAGGCTTTGACAAAAGTAGGCCTTTTGGGTATCAAAGTCTGGATTTGCCGTGGTGAAGTATACGGCAAGAGAGATTTGGCGCCCTCGTTTACATCCTCGAAGGATCTTGGCCGCAAAGGCGATAATCCGGGCCGCAGTGACAAGCCTTTTAAGAGAAGAAGAGGCGACAGGGACAGAGACAGGGATCGCGACAGAGACAGAGAAAGGGCGAATCGTTAAACATGAAAATTAAGCGTTATGTTACAACCTAAAAAAGTAAAATACAGAAGGCCGCAGAAAGGTCGTGCAAAAGGGTTTGCCCAGCGTGGTAATCAGTTGGCATTCGGTTCGTTCGGAATCAAATCGCTCGGAACTAAATGGCTGACGGGGCGCCAGCTCGAAGCCGCCCGTGTGGCAGTGACAAGATACATGCAGCGTCAGGGACAGGTATGGCTCAGGATATTTCCTGATAAACCGATCACTAAAAAGCCTGCCGATGTGCGTATGGGTAAAGGTAAGGGTGATCCGGAAGGCTTTGTGGCTCCGGTGACGCCGGGACGGATGATATTTGAGATTGAAGGGGTTACCTTTGATGTCGCAAAAGAAGCTTTGCGCCTTGCTGCCCAGAAGCTTCCCGTAACAACAAAATTTGTGGTGCGTCGCGACTATGATATTAAAAATGAAAATGTGTAAGAGTTATGAAGAATGCGGAAGTAAAAGGTCTTAATACCAAAGAGTTGAGAGAGAGAGTGGATGCCGAAACGGTTTCTTTGAGCCAGATGAAAATTAATCACAGCATCTCGCCGCTGGACAATCCTGCAAAAATAAAACAGTTACGCAGAACGATTGCCCGTTTGAAAACGGAGTTGCATCAAAGAGAACAACAAACAAATAATTAATTGAGCCTGATGGGAACAAGAAATTTAAGAAAAGAAAGAACAGGTGTTGTCCTGAGCAACAAGATGGACAAAAGCATCACGATTACCGTTAAGTGGAAAGAGAAACATCCTATTTACGGTAAATTCGTGAATAAGACAAAAAAATATCATGCTCACGATGAGAAAAATGACTGTAACATCGGTGACACGGTGAAAATTATGGAAACACGTCCGTTGAGCAAAACGAAAAAGTGGCGATTGGTTCAAATAATCGAAAGGGCTAAGTAAAGATGATACAGCAAGAAACAAGATTGGTAGTGGCGGACAACAGCGGAGCGAAAGAAGCGCTGTGTATCCGCGTATTGGGAGGAACACGCAGGCGTTATGCCTCTGTCGGCGATATTATCGTCGTTTCCGTTAAGAATGTTCTTCCGGCGAGTGACATGAAAAAGGGAGCAGTATCGAAAGCTGTTATCGTTCGTACCAAAAAAGAAATACGTCGCCAGGACGGCTCGTATATTCGCTTCGACGATAACGCGTGCGTACTGTTGAATCAGGCAGGCGAGATTCGCGGCAGCCGTATCTTTGGTCCGGTAGCCCGCGAACTTCGTGCGACAAATATGAAAATAGTATCACTGGCACCTGAAGTGCTTTAATATCTAAACAGTTATTGTGATGAGTAAATTACACATAAAAAAAGGCGATATCGTTTATGTAAATGCCGGAGAGGACAAGGGCAAGACGGGACGCGTACTGAAAGTACTCGTTGACGAAAAACGTGCCATTGTCGAAAGTATTAACATGGTAACGAAACATACGAAGCCGAATGCGAAAAGTCCGCAGGGCGGCAGGGAAACAGCGGAAGCTTCCGTACACATCTCAAACCTGAATCCGTTAGATCCGAAATCAGGCAAGCCGACACGTGTCGGACATAAGATAGTGGCCGGCAAAGGGGATAAGAAAAATAAAATCGTGCGTTACGCTAAAAAATCTGGGGAGGAATTGAAGTAATGAGTACAACTGCTACCTTGAAACAGAATTATAAGGAACGCATTGTTCCTGCACTGAAGAAGGAATTTGATTATAAATCGGTCATGCAGGTGCCCGTTTTGGAAAAGATTGTGGTAAACCAGGGATTGGGAATAGCCACTGCCGATAAAAAAATCATTGACGTTGCAATTGACGAGCTGACGACAATTACCGGACAGAAAGCCGTGGCAACCTATTCCAAAAAGGATATTTCAAATTTTAAGCTGCGCCGCAAAATGCCTATCGGCGTTATGGTGACGTTGCGCCATGAAAGAATGTATGAGTTCCTCGAACGCCTTGTCCGCGTCGCCTTACCGCGTATCCGCGACTTTAGGGGTATCGACAGCAAACTTGACGGACGTGGCAATTACACGCTCGGCATACAGGAACAAATTATCTTTCCTGAAATAAATATTGATAATATTACTAAAATATTGGGAATGAATATTACCTTTGTGACCTCTGCGAAAACGGACGAGGAAGGGTATGCCCTGCTGAGAGAATTTGGTTTGCCCTTTAAGAACGCAAAAAAGAATTAAGAGATATGGCAAAAGAATCAATGAAGGCTCGCGAAGTGAAAAGAGCCAAATTAGTAGCTAAGTATGCTGCAAAAAGAGCGCAGTTGAAAGCAGACGGCAAGTACGAGGCGTTGCAGTCGTTGCCCAAAAATGCTTCCCCCGTTCGTTTGCATAACCGCTGCAAAATAACCGGCCGTCCGAAAGGATACATGCGTCAGTTCGGCATTTCACGCATTCAATTTCGTGAAATGGCTTCGAGCGGGCTTATTCCCGGCGTGAAAAAGGCAAGCTGGTAAGAGAATAAATATAATGTTTTATTAAATATTGTCCCGACAGACGGGATCAATTTAATTGTAAAAATATGACAGATCCTATTGCAGATTATTTAACGAGATTGCGGAACGCAATCAAGGCGCAGCACAGAGTAGTCGAAGTGCCGGCGTCGAACCTGAAAAAAGAGATCACAAAGATCCTTTTTGACAAGGGCTACATACTTAATTTCAAGTTTGTAGAGGAAGGTCCCCAGGGCACGATTAAGGTCGCCCTGAAGTACGATCCGGTAAACAGGGTGAATGCGATTAAAAAGCTTCAGCGGGTTTCTTCACCGGGTTTGCGCAGATATACGGGATATAAAGATATCCCCCGTGTATTGAACGGTTTGGGTATTGCTATTCTTTCCACTTCAAAAGGCGTGATGACGGATAAAGAGGCGCGTGAATTGAAGATTGGCGGCGAAGTATTATGTTTTGTCTATTAATGAGGAGGAAAGAAATATGTCAAGAATAGGAAAATTACCCATACAGATTCCGTCAGGCGTTACTGTTACGCAGAAAGACGGAGTGGTTACCGTGAAAGGCCCGAAAGGCGAACTTTCACAGGCTGTGAACCCGGATATAAAAGTGAATGTGAACGACGGCGTACTGACAGTGGAACGGCCTACGGATGAAAGAATTCACCGCGCTCTTCACGGTCTTTACCGTGCGTTGATTAATAATATGGTTGCCGGGGTATCCTCCGGTTATAAGAGTCAGCTCGAACTGGTCGGAGTTGGCTATCGCGCCTCAAACACGGGACAACTGCTTGAGCTGTCACTCGGATATACGCATAACATATATCTTGAATTGCCGGCGGAAATCCAGCTCGAAACGAAGTCGGAACGTAATAAGAATCCGCTTATCATACTGGAATCGGCCGATAAGCAGCTGCTTGGACAGGTTTGTGCTAAAATCCGCTCATTCCGCAAACCGGAACCTTATAAAGGGAAAGGTATCAAGTTTGTAGGCGAAGTGATCAGAAGAAAATCAGGTAAATCTGCGGCTAAATAAAGCCTCGTAAAATAGATGATTAATTATGGTAACGAAAGATTTGAGAAGATTAAAAATCAAGAGAAGTATTCGGGGTAAAGTTTCCGGAACGGCCGAGCGTCCGCGTCTGACTGTTTTCAGGAGCAACAAGCAGATATATGCACAAGTTGTTAATGATGTGGAAGGCAAGACCGTAGCCGCCGCCTCGTCGTTAAAGTTGACCGACAAAGTGTCAAAGAAGGAAATTGCCGCGAAAGTCGGGGAGCTGATTGCTAAAAATGCACAGGCTGTCGGCGTGCAGGCGGTTGTATTCGATCGTAACGGATATCTGTATCATGGGAGAATTAAAGAGCTGGCTGATGCCGCACGTAACGGTGGACTTAAATTTTAATGACAATGGCAATAAACAACAAAATTAAATCTACGAACGATTTAGAGTTAAAAGATAAATTGGTGGCAATCAACCGTGTTACCAAAGTGACGAAAGGAGGACGTACGTTTACGTTTGCCGCAATCGTTGTGGTCGGTAACGAAGACGGAGTGATTGGCTGGGGGCTGGGTAAGGCCGGCGAAGTAACTACCGCCATTGAAAAAGGCGTGGAAGCCGCGAAGAAAAATTTGGTGAAAATACCCGTTCACAAGGGGACAATTCCCCATGAACAGGTCGCCAAGTTTGGCGGAGCTGAAGTTTTACTGCGTCCGGCATCGCCGGGTACCGGCGTGAAAGCCGGAGGCGCCATGCGCGCCGTGCTTGAGAGCGTGGGCGTTAAGGACGTGCTTGCCAAGTCGAAAGGTTCTTCCAATCCGCATAATCTCGTGAAAGCTACTTTTGCAGCCCTGAACGAAATGAGAAGTCCTTATATGGTGGCTCAGAACAGGGGCGTATCATTGGAAAAAGTATTTAAAGGTTAAAAAGGAGGAAACGAATCATGGCAAAAATCAGAATAACACAAATAAAGAGCCGTATCGGCAGCCCGAAAGACCAGAAGAGAACGTTAGACGCGCTGGGCCTGACAAAAATGCACAAGACCGTAGAACATGAATGTACCCCTTCAATCGAAGGCATGGTAAGGAAAGTGAAACATTTGGTTGCTGTTGAAAAATAATTTTGTTAAGAGTAAAAAAATATAAACGATATGAATTTATCCAATTTAAAACCTGCAGCAGGCGCTACCAAAACCCGTAAAAGAATCGGTCGCGGACCGGGTTCCGGACTTGGAGGTACCTCAACAAGAGGTCATAAAGGTGCGAAAGCGCGTTCCGGCTACAAAAGCAAAATCGGTTTCGAAGGTGGCCAGATGCCTTTGCAGCGCCGTTTGCCGAAATTTGGCTTCAAGAATATTAACCGTGTGGAGTATAAGGCTATCAATCTTGCCACATTGCAGAAACTGGCCGAAGAAAAGAATCTCTCGAAGATTGGCGTGGAGGAACTGATAAAAGCCGGTTTTATATCTTCTTCGCAACTCGTTAAAATCCTTGCAAAAGGAGCGTTGACGGCGAAAGTGGATGTTGAGGCGCACGCTTTTTCGAAAACAGCCGAAGCCGCGATAACGGCAACAGGTGGAATCGCAAAAAAACTCTAACCGATTATGAGAGTAGTTGACACAATAAAGAATATATGGAAGATTGAGGATCTCAGAAAACGTATCCTTATAACCTTGCTGTACGTGACGATCTATCTGTTCGGAACGTATGTGGTTATACCGGGCGTTGATCCGAAAGATCTGACGGGTTTGGCGAATCAGACCCGCGGCGGTCTGATGGCTTTGCTGGATATGTTTTCCGGCGGCGCATTTTCCAATGCATCCATATTTGCATTGGGGATCATGCCTTACATATCCGCATCTATCGTGATGCAGTTGATGGCGATCGTTGTCCCCTCATTCCAGAAGATGCAGCGCGAAGGCGAGAGCGGACGCAGGAAAATTAACCAGATGACGCGTTACCTGACAGTCATTATTCTCGTTGTCCAGGGGTTTGCCTATCTGACAAACCTTGAAATGCAGATGGTGCAAAGCGGCGCTTCGCTGCCTTCGGGATTGTGGTTCCGGGTATCGTCAATCATCATTATGGCAGCAGGCAGCATGTTTGTCCTGTGGCTGGGCGAGCGCATTACGGATAAGGGAATCGGTAACGGTATATCATTCATTATCATGATCGGTATCATCAACCGTCTGCCCCGTTCGATTGTCGAGGAATTTACGTCGCGTATGAACGAGCAGGCCGGAGGCCTTGTGATGTTCCTGCTTGAAATGCTGTTTCTTTTACTGGTTATCGCCGGCGCTATCATGCTGGTTCAGGGCACGCGAAAAGTTCCCGTTCAGTATGCAAAACGTATTGTGGGCAATAAACAGTATGGCGGCGCGCGGCAGTATATACCGTTGAAAGTGAATGCGGCGAATGTGATGCCGATCATCTTTGCGCAGGCGATCATGTTCATCCCCATCACGGTGGTAGGTATGTTCAGAGGCGGCGAAGTCGGCTCGTTCATGCAGGCATTTATGGATAATACGGGATTCTGGTATAACTTTGTGTTTGCCGTAATGATTATCGCTTTTACTTATTTCTATACGGCGATTACGATTAATCCGACCCAGATGGCAGACGACCTGAAACGGAATAACGGATTTATACCGGGCGTCAAACCGGGAAAAGCCACGAAAGATTTCCTGGATTCCATCATGGACAGAATCACCTTGCCCGGAGCCTTTTTCCTTGCAATTGTCGCCATTCTGCCGGCGTTTGCACAATTGGCCGGTATAAGTATGGGTTTTTCCCAGTTTTTTGGAGGAACATCGCTGCTTATTCTTGTCGGTGTAATACTGGATACCTTGCAGCAAGTGGAGAGCCATTTGTTGATGCGTCATTATGACGGACTGTTAAAATCCGGAAGAATAAAGGGACGTTCGGGCGCAGTTGCCGCTTATTGATAAATTTATGGTATATCTGAAGACAGATGAAGAAATAGAGTTGATGCGCGAAGCAAATCAGCTTGTGGGAAAAACGCTTGGCGAACTGGCAAAGTATATAACGCCGGGAGTTTCCACTCTTCAACTGGACGCAATAGCCGAAACGTTTATTCGCGATCATGGAGCGCTGCCGGCGTTTCTTGGGTACGGAGGTTTTCCCAATTCAATCTGCACATCGGTAAACGAACATGTCGTTCACGGTGTGCCGTCGGATAAAATTACGCTGAAAGACGGCGATATCATTTCGATTGATTGCGGGACTGTGCTTAACGGTTTTGTCGGCGATTCGGCCTATACGTTTTGTGTGGGCGAGGTTTCGGAGGAAATCAGAAAGTTGCTGCGTGCAACCAGAGAATCGCTCTATAAAGGAATAGAACAGGCGATTGCCGGGAACAGGGTAGGGGATATCAGCCATGCCGTGCAGACTTATTGCGAGACGCGAAACTATTCCGTCGTGAGGGAACTCGTCGGACATGGTTGCGGACGCAGGATGCATGAAGATCCGGAAGTGCCCAATTACGGCCGGAAAGGATGCGGCTCGCTGCTTCGGAACGGGATGTGTATCTGCATTGAACCGATGATTAACCAGGGCAGCAGAAACGTGGTTTTTGAACACGACGGCTGGACGGTTCGCACGAAAGACCGCAAGTGTTCCGCACATTTTGAACATTGTATTGCTATAAGGCCCGGCGGCCCGCAGATACTGTCATCGTTTGATTATCTGGAGCAAATTGTAGGAAAGGAGATTTAAATTTATGATATGGCTAAACAGGCTGCAATAGAACAAGACGGATTAATTGTGGAAGCGTTGTCGAATGCAATGTTTCGTGTCGAACTGGAAAACGGGCATGAAATAACCGCACACATATCGGGAAAGATGAGGATGCATTATATCAAGATTCTGCCCGGAGATAAAGTGCGCGTTGAGATGTCTCCCTATGATCTTACAAAAGGTCGGATCGCGTTCAGATATAAGTAGATAAGGAAATAATAAAAAATATAAGAGATATGAAAGTAAGAGCATCTTTGAAGAAACGTACTCCTGACTGCAAAATCGTCAGAAGAAAAGGACGTTTATATGTGATTAATAAGAAAAACCCGAAGTTCAAAGAACGTCAGGGTTGAGTGTTTACCGTAAATTATAAACAATATCAATTAAATATGCTATGGCGATAAGAATAGTCGGAGTAGATTTGCCGCAGGATAAGAGAGGAGAAATTGCCTTGACCTATATTTATGGTATAGGACGTAGTGCGTCAAATACGATTTTAAAGAAAGCTGGTATCGACAGGGATATCAAAGTGAAGGACTGGACAGATGACCAGGCGGCCAAAATTCGCGAGGTCATTGGCGCCGAGTTCAAAGTGGAAGGAGATCTTCGTTCGGAAGTGCAACTGAACATCAAACGTCTGATGGATATCGGTTGTTACCGGGGTGTGCGTCACCGTATCGGGCTTCCCGTGAGAGGTCAGAGTACTAAAAACAACGCGCGTACACGTCGTGGGAAGAAAAAAACTGTTGCAAACAAGAAAAAAGCTACTAAATAATAATTGAGTTATGGCAAAAAAAACAGTCGCAGCGAAAAAAAGAAAGGTTAAAGTAGATGCGTATGGCGAAGCTCATATACATTCGTCATTCAATAATATCATCATCTCTCTCACAAACAGTGACGGACAGGTGATAAGTTGGTCCTCGGCCGGGAAAATGGGTTTTCGCAGTTCAAAGAAAAATACTCCCTATGCAGCCCAGATGGCTGCCCAGGACTGTGCTAAAGTAGCTTTCGACCTTGGACTTCGCAAGGTGAAAGTCTATATCAAAGGGCCGGGAAACGGACGCGAATCGGCAATTCGTACCATCCATGGTGCGGGTATTGAAGTGAGTGAGATTGTCGATGTAACGCCGCTTCCGCATAACGGTTGCCGTCCACCGAAAAGAAGAAGAGTATAATTAATCATAAACGTAAACCCCGAGGTGTAAATAGATTGCATTTATCCTCTCGCAATCGCGGCTGCACGATTCGGGTTTTATATTAAATTTAAAAACACAAACAAAATGGCAAGATATACAGGCCCAAAAACAAAGATTGCTCGTAAGTTTGGTGAAGCCATATTCGGCGCGGATAAAGTATTGTCGAAGAAGAATTATCCGCCGGGGCAGCACGGTATCAACCGTCGCCGGAAAACGTCGGAATATGGCACACAGCTACGCGAAAAACAAAAAGCGAAATACACGTATGGTGTATTGGAAAAACAATTCAGGAACCTGTTCGAAAAAGCGTCACACTCGAAAGGTATTACCGGCGAGGTGCTGTTGCAGTTGCTGGAAAGCCGTCTGGATAACATCGTGTTCCGTCTTGGTCTGGCTCCGACACGCGACGCTGCCCGTCAGCTCGTTTCGCACCGCCATATTACGGTCGATGGGCATGTGGTGAACATCCCGTCTTATTCCGTCAGGCAGGGACAGATTGTTGGCGTGCGTGAACGTTCAAAATCCCTCGAAGTGATAGCAGGCGCACTTTCAGGTTTCAACCACAGCAAATATCCGTGGATTGAATGGGATCAGCCGTCTATGAGCGGTAAACTCTTACATCTCCCGGAAAGAGCAGATATTCCGGAGAATATCAAGGAACAATTGATTGTTGAGTTGTATTCTAAATAACAGACTATGGCGATATTAGCATTCCAAAAGCCCGATAAGGTATTAATGTTAGAAGCGGACGCATTCTTCGGGAAATTTGAATTTCGTCCGTTGGAGCCCGGCTACGGTATTACGATAGGTAATGCTTTGCGCCGTATCCTCTTGTCTTCCCTGGAAGGATATGCAATTTCATCAGTTAAGATAGAGGGTGTTGAGCATGAATTTGCCACAATACCGGGTGTTCTCGAAGATGTCACAAATATCATCCTTAATCTGAAACGGATTCGTTTCAGGCACGAGGGAGATGATGATGTCGACGAGGAGAAAGTGACCGTTTCCGTATCAAGGAAAGAGGTTTTCAAAGCCGGAGACATCGGTAAGCAATTGACCGGCGGCTTTGAAGTGCTGAATCCGGATTTGGAAATATGTCATCTTGATCCGAACGCTTCATTCCAGATTGACCTGGTGATTAACAAGGGACGCGGCTATGTGCCCTCGGATGAACATGCGGCATCCCCGGATGTGCACGTTATAGCGATAGATTCCATTTACACACCTATCCGAAATGTGAAGTATACGATTGACAATTATCGTGTTGAACAAAAAACGGACTACGAGAAACTGATTCTTGAAATTACTACCGACGGCTCGATACATCCGAAAGAAGCGCTGAAAGAAGCAGCTAAAATATTGATTTATCATTTTATGCTGTTCTCGGACGAAAAAATCGCGATGGAAACAGTCGATACGGAAAATAATGAAGAGTTTGACGAGGAAGTGCTGCACATGCGTCAGCTGCTTAAAACCAAACTCTCGGATATGGATCTTTCCGTTCGTGCATTGAACTGTTTAAAAGCAGCCGATGTGGAAACGCTGGGCGAACTTGTTCATTACAACAAAAACGATTTGCTGAAGTTCCGCAACTTCGGCAAGAAGTCGCTCACCGAACTGGATGAGCTGCTGGACGGTTTGCATTTGTCATTTGGCATGGATATTTCGAAATATAAATTAGATAAAGAGTAACGATGAGACACAATAAGAAAATAAATCATTTAGGCCGCACAAGCTCGCATCGTCATGCGATGCTTTCGAATATGGCATCATCATTGATAAAGCATAAACGCATTTTTACGACTACGGCGAAAGCTAAAGCTTTGCGTAAGTATGTTGAACCGATGATAACGAAATCAAAAGAAGATACCACCCATTCGCGCCGTACGGTATTCTCCCTCCTGCAGGATAAATATGCCGTTACGGAACTGTTTACTGTCATATCACAGAAAGTGGGCGACCGTCCGGGCGGGTATACGCGTATTATCAAGACAGGAAACCGTCTGGGCGATAACGCCGCGATGTGTTTTATTGAACTTGTTGACTTCGATGAAAACATGTTGAAGGATACGAAGAAAGCCGCAGGCAAGACGCGCCGTTCCCGCTCCCGCAAGAAATCGACCGGTGACAGCATCGTCGAAGAGTCTGCCCCGGTAACGGTTCCGGCTGAAGAAGTGAAAGCGGAAGAGGAAACCAAACCGATTGAAGAAACCATTCCTCCGACCGAAAGCATAGTCGTTTCGGCCGAAGAAGCGGAAGAGGAAAATAAATCCGAATAAGCTTGGTTTTAAATTTTATAAAAAAAGGTGTTCGTCCATTCGAATACCTTTTTTTTGTATATCCACCACCATTTTTAATCCTCTACAGGCAAGGGCAAGTGTCTCTTAAATGTTTCCTTGAAAGAAATAAGCGTTTCGGTACGCGACAGCCCCAGCGGCTGAAGTTTGTTGTGTATTATACTTAACAGGTGCTGATTGTTCCTGGCGTATATTTTTATGAACAAATCGTACTTCCCTGTCGTATAATGACATTCGACAACTTCCGGGATTTTCATCAGCGAGGCGGTGACAACGGGGAACTGTTCCGGATTTTTGAGGAATATTCCCATGTATGCACAGGTCTCGTACCCTATCTTCTCGTTGTCCAGGATAAACTCGGAACCTTTTATCACACCCGCGTTCGCCAGCTTCTGAATACGCTGATGGATTGCAGCGCCGGACACATTACACTCCCGCGCTACTTCGAGAAAAGGTTTACGCGCGTCTTTTACAATCAAATTGAGGATTTTCTTATCCAGATTGTCTAATTCAAATTTAGTCATGACGGTAATTTTTTTTATCATTAAAGCGTCAAAGATAATAGTTTTTTTTTAAATATAAAAGAGAGCATGTCTTTTTTTTGACAAACTCTCTTTCTTTTGTACAATTTAAAACAGTTATTTTATGTTCCCGCCCGTTGTTTGGCCGAATAACTGATTTTTAATGCGTATGCCTCACGCAAAGCCTGTTTAAGGTCGGTGATGATACCCATGTTCGTTTCAAAGTCACCTTTTATGGACGTCGTCATATAAGGCTGATCTTCTTCTTTCATACTTGCTTTTTCCTGACCGATGTATGCTCCCACTTCGGATATTTCGGCAATCTGATCGTTCAGCTGGATACGCGTTTCGTTTCCCATCTTCTCTCTCAATTCCGCCGAGTTGGGTTTGCCCACATAGATGAAGGTAACCAAAGTTTTTTTCTCCAACTTCTGGAGTTCCGTAGCCATGGGGGAACGGAATTGAACTTTCAGCGTTACTTCACGCATGCTGGTAACCATCATGAAGAAGAATAAAATAGCAAAAACCAGGTCAGGTAATGATGACGTATTTAACTCGGGCATTTCACGTCCGCCCGCTTTACTGAATTTTCCCATGATATTTACTTCTTTTTAGTCTCGCCATATCTCTTCGGCTCCGCCTCGGAGATTTTTTGAGGATAATACTTCATTACGGCTTGCCTTTCTTCTTCATCGTCCAGCACTCTGAACGCTTTACCGAACTGTCTCTTTGATACCACGTCACGCAAATCATTATATGCGGCAGCCAACTCGTTCTGGACATCAATGTATGTCTGGTATTTTGTACCGCGGTCGCACTGTAACGATATAATATGATTTTTAGTAACCATCTGTACTCCGAAATACGGAATATTGAGCGTATCTTTTTCCGGTAAAGTTTCCGAGTTATTCGGATTCTCGATGAAATCTCTCGCTTTCTCTCTCAGTTGAACCAGTGTCACTTCTTCGCCGGCACACATGATACGGTTGTCGGAACTGACCATTACGCTCAGTGTATTCCTTTTGTTGACTTTCTGTTCGTCCATCTGCTCTTTACTTTCAGGCGGACGGGGCAGACGGCGGGGCAGGCCCTTGTCTGTATCCATGGATGTCGTCAAAAGGAAAAACAGGAGTAGCATGAAAGCAATATCAGCAGAAGAAGAACCGTTTATTCCTGGAACTTTTCTCTTTTTACCCATTTTTTCTCATTTTAATCGGTTATTTGCTCAATATTTTCTTAACGGAACCCCACACCATCGCCACGACAGCCAATATTAACAGGATATACATGGCGTATAACCACATATCGGTTATTTTCAACCAGACTTCCACGTTATATTTCTGTGAATCGGCATTAATACCGGGTAAAGGAACTCCTTGTCCGACAGAGTAGGCAATAACCAACAGGATGGCAAAACCGGCAAATACGCCTAATGACATAAGTGCGCCCTTGGGGCTTGCCTTGAACTTGTTAAAGAATTGCGTTATTCCGAATAAAAGCATGCTAATGGCGCATATTGCTAAAAGAACGTACGACCAGATTAGCAATTCGCCGGTATAGAGGGGATTTGTCAACTCGCCGCGAAGCGGTTCGCCATTCCCTCCGAAGTAAAACAGTGCAAGTAGCGCAATACTGATAATTGACACTACGAGCAGAGTCCAGCTTGATATTTTTCTGATTTTTGTTACAGCCATGGCGGATTATTTTTTATATTTCACGTCGTATTTTATAACCATATCAAGCAAAGAGATGGATGCATCCTCCATTTTGTTAAGGATTGCTTCCAGCTTGCTCAGCAGATAGTTATAAAACACCTGAAGTATAAGCGCAACGACCAGCCCTCCTACAGTGGTGATCAATGCCACTTTCATACCTCCCGCCACAACGGTGGGACTGATGTCGCCTACCTGTTCGATTTTGTCGAACGCCATAATCATACCCACTACCGTACCAAGGAATCCCAGAGACGGAGCCATTGCGATAAACAGTGTGATCCACGACAGGTTCTTCTCCAGAAGGCCGCCCTGTACGCCGCCGTACGAAACAATTGATTTCTCAACCACATCAATACCCTGATCAATTCTCAGAAGTCCCTGATAGGCGATAGAGGCGATAGGGCCTCTCGTGTCACGGGCAATCGCTTTGGCTGCTTCAACGTCTCCTTTGTCGAGAGCTGCCTCAATGCCTTTTAATAATTTATCAGCGCTTGTATCGGCGAGATTCAGATAAATGATACGCTCCAATACAAATGCCAGACCAAGAATCAATGCGATAGCAATCGTACTCATAAAACCGGCGTCCCCTTCGATAAACTTAATTTTCAACGCCTGGTGGAATCCTGTTTCTACAACCGGCTCTGCCACGTCTTGTGCAAATGCTACTGCTGATGTTCCAAGGGCACACATGCCCAGGAATGCTTTAGTTAAAACTTTTTTCATTGTGTGTTAATTTAAATTAGTAATTCTCATGTATTATTATTAAATTATAAACTCTTGTAATTCAATTAAATGATTACGCGGAGAAAGCGGGATTCGAACCCGCGATGCGCTTTAGGCGCATACACGCTTTCCAGGCGTGCCTCTTCAACCACTCGAGCATCTCTCCTCTGTTATCGAAAGGCTCCCCTCTCAAAAAACGAGTGCAAAGTACGAAAAATATATCACATACAAATAATTTTTGCGATAAATTTTTCCCTGGGTATGTTTTTTTCTTCCGGTACATGTCTTTATTTCATTCAAAACACCTAAATATCAGTACAATTTACCGGAATGTTAAACAACTCTAACGCATTTCGAAATGTGCATTTTGCTATATCTTCCATTGTCATTTCGTAACATTCGGCAACCTTTTTGGCTGTTTCTGTTATATATGCCGGTTCGTTTCGCCGGCCTCTGTAGGGAACGGGTGCAAGATACGGTGCATCTGTTTCCAGCAGGATCCTTTCTTTGGGGATGTGTTTCAAAGTTTCTTTCAACTCGCTGTTTCTAAATGTGATAATGCCTCCTATTCCTACATGGAATGTTGACAGTTCCGATATTTTGTCCCATTCGTCCATTTTTCCTCCAAAACAGTGAAACACTCCTTTCAGCCGGTCGGCGCCTACATTATATATACTGTCGAGCGCTTCATCAAGGGATTCTCTGATGTGTACGGCAACCGGGAGCTGCAGGTCGATGCTCCATCGCAACTGTTCCTCGAAAGCCGACTTTTGCTCTTTCCGGCAGGTCTTGTCCCAGTATAAATCAATTCCGATTTCTCCGATGGCGTAATATTTGCGTTTTGTGAGCGCTTTTTCCATGCATTGCAGCGCTTTGGGATAGTCCCTGTGCACGCTTGTCGGATGCAGTCCCATCATCGGAAAGGCGAAATCGGGTTCTTCTTCACACAGCCTGTTTACGGACTCCATACTTTCCATATCTTCATTCGGAAGCAGTACCGCTCTGACGCCTGCTTTCCTTGCGGAATCTATGATTGCCGGGCGGTCGCCGTCAAATTCCTTTGAATAGATATGTGTATGCGTATCAATAATTTTCATTTGTCCGGATATTATGATTCCCTCTGCATTAGCATGTTTCCGATAGTATGGATTTCCGCCAGCGACTCCCTGTTCACGCGAAGGAGTGCGAGTTCGCTCATGGCAAGTTTGTATAAACCGTCCATTTTTTTCCGGGTGATGTCCTTTATGTGCAGCCGGTTGTACAAATCGGTATATGCCTCTATCTTTTCTTCGGGGGAATAGCCGTTTGACGGGTTTTTAAAAAACGCCATTCTCGCCTTTTGTTCCTCGTTTGCCAGCATCATTGCATGTGTCAGCAGGAACGTTTTCTTGTCGCAAAGTATGTCGCCTCCTATCTTTTTGCCGAAAGTTCCGGCATCGCCGTATACATCCAGCAGGTCATCCTGAAGTTGAAAAGCGAGGCCGGTATAGATGCCGAAACGGTATAAATGGTCGGCGTCCTCTTCGGAGGCGCCGCCAATGATGGCGCCGGTTTTCATGCAGCATGCGATGAGCACGGCTGTTTTCAGGCGTATCATTTCCAGATATTCCTCTTCGGACACATCGTCGCGTTTCTCAAACTCCATATCATACTGCTGACCGCAGCATATTTCGAGTGCGGTTTGTGAAAACAGGTCCATTATCCTTTTCAGATAGGGTTCCGGAGTTTTGCCAATCAACCGGTATGCAATAATAAGCATGGCATCTCCCGATAGAATAGCCGTATTCATGCCCCATTTTTTATGTATCGTAGGCCTGTTGCGCCTCATGTCGGCCTGGTCCATCAGGTCGTCATGCAAAAGCGTGAAGTTGTGAAAAACTTCCAGGCCAATGGCGGGCTTAACGGCCCCGTCTATATTTTCTTTATAGATGTTGCAGGCCATAAGCGTCAGGCAGGGACGTATCCTTTTTCCTCCCTGCGCCAGCGTATATTCGATTGGTTCGAACAGGCATCGCGGCGACCGGCCGAAGTCTAATCGGTTAAATTCCGGCTCTAATCTGTTTAATACTTGTTCAAATGATAGCATGAGGTTTCTCTTCATTATGAAAAAAGGCTGCCATGTTGCAGCCTTTTTTTTAGATTGTCATTGTGCCAGTCTGAATCGTACCGGTACGCTGTATTTCACGCGAACAGGTTTGCCGCGCTGTTCTCCCGGTTTGAATTTCGGCACCATTTTTAGCACACGGATAGCTTCCTTGTCCAGATTGGGGTCAACTGCACGAACGACCTCCACATCGCTCACCGATCCGTCGGCATTGACGGTGAATGTGCATGATACACGTCCCTGTATCCCATTTTCGGCCGCAATTGTCGGGTAATTGACATGGTCTGAGATCCATTTCAGAAGGGCTGCATCGCCACCGGGAAATTCCGGCATTTTTTCTACGGTGACAAACACGAAATTCTCATCGACTTCTTCTTCCGCTTCTTCTACAGGCGCCACATAAGTATCTTTCTGTGCCTGTGACATGTCATCCTCGCTGGAAGCCATTTGGATATTCTCCACTTTGACTTCGTCCTCCACGATATCAAGGATATCGGGTTCTTTGACGACTTCCGGTTCCGGAGGGGGAAGTTTGATTTCGTCTTGTTGCGTCATTTCAATCTCTTCCTCGTCTATAACAGTGCTCAGACCATCGTCCGTTGCAACTCGAATGTCTTCTTCTCCCCATTCAAATCCAACAAACAACACGGCCAGTGCAAGTACCAGTCCCATCAGAAAACTTAATGAGATGTCCTTTTCCAAATCGGCTCTTGGCGTTTTTTTGATTTCCATAGTTGTGTATTTTTTTTAGGTTCAATATCCTGTTTTATCGCTGCAAAAATAGGCGTTATTTTTATATCTGCAAAAGAATTACCGAAAAAAAACGGGAAATTATTTTAATAATTCAAAAAACGCTGATGCATTGAAGTTTACGCGACGGGTTATCTTTCCCGAAAACGACATTCGGATTGCTTCCGAAATTTTTGACTGATTTTTTATCCGCGATATAACTTTTTCGTTTTTTTTGCGTTACTGTATATGTTGAAATGATAATGTATGAAATATATAAGATTGATAATGCTATCGATATATTGTTGCGTACCGGGGAGTTCTGACGCCCAGGATGGCGGCAGCGTCTATAATTTCCTGCGTTTTCCGGCATCGTCCCGCGTCAATGCGCTCGGAGGATATTCCGTTTCGCTGGTGGAATCCGATCCGTCGCTTGCCTTCCACAATCCGGCTTTGCTTGGCGGCGAGACGGATGGAATGTTGAACGTCAATTATATGAATTACATCTCGGATATTCATATCGGGAGTGCGGTTTTCACGAAAGCTTTCCGCGAACGCAGTTCCTGGGGGGTAGGGGCTACCTATATCAATTATGGGAGCATGATGGAAACGACGCCGGAAAATATTGAACTCGGCTCTTTTTCCGTTCAGGATATAAGTATAAATGCATTTTATTCGTATGACCTGTCGGATAAGTGGCGGGGAGGCTTGTCCCTGAAAGCCCTTTATTCCACCCTGGCGAATTATTCCTCCTTCGGTCTTGCGGTAGACGCCGGACTAAGTTATTTTGATACGGACAAAGACCTGTCATTCGGATTTGCCCTGAAAAATATCGGGGCGCAGCTGAAAGCTTACGACGAGGAGCGGCAGAAAGTGCCGTGGGATATTCAAATGGGGATAACCAAACGGCTGGCGCATGCTCCCGTACGGTTGTCGGCGACGGCCGTTCACCTGAACCGGTGGAAATTTAACCATGTGGATAATACGACCATCGCGACGAATGACAAATTTATAGACACGGCGCTGAAGCATCTGGTTTTTGGAGTGGAATTTGTGCCGTCCAATAATTTCTGGCTGGGCGTCGGCCTCAATCCGAAAACGAAAATGGATATGAAACTGACTTCGGGCAACGGACTTGGAGGATTTTCAATCGGCGGAGGACTTAAAGTCTCGCGCTTTAACGTCAGCGCTTCCGTCGCCCGCTACCATCCTTCGGCAACCTCGCTGATGGTCAGTATTGCCATGTCGCTTTCGGAAATGGCGCCCTAATATATTAATGTATAGATGAAAAAAATAATCGTAGCGATAGACGGATTTTCTTCATGCGGAAAAAGTACGATGGCTAAAGACCTGGCGCGTGAAATAAAGTATGCCTGTCTGGATACGGGGGCTATGTACAGAGCGGTCACCCTCTATGCTTTGCGCAATGGATTCATCAAAGGAGATGAGCCGGGCGTGTTTCTCCCGGAAAAAATGATGGCGGATATGGACCTGTCTTTTCGGGTTAATCCGTCGACCGGCCTTACCGAAACTTATCTTGCGGGTGAAAATGTGGAGGAGGAAATCCGCGGAATGGAAGTATCCCGCCACGTAAGCGCTGTCGCGGCTTTGCCTTTTGTTCGCGCGTCGCTGGTTGAGAAGCAGCGGCTTATGGGCGCCGGGAAAGGCGTCGTTATGGATGGCCGCGATATTGGTACGGTCGTCTTTCCCGCTGCGGAACTGAAAATCTTTGTTACGGCGATGCCGGAAGTGAGGGCGCGGCGCCGTCTCGACGAACTGGAAGCAAAAGGCGTGCCCGCTTCTTTTGAAGATATACTGGAAAACATCCGGAGCCGCGATTATCAGGACATGACAAGAAGCGTCGCCCCGCTGCGCAAAGCGGACGATGCGCTTGTGCTCGACAATACAAACATGACTGTTCCGGAACAGAAAGCCTGGTTGATGGAACAGTATCACCGCGTGACGGGCAATGATGGAGATTGAGATAGACCGGAGTTCCGGTTTCTGTTTCGGCGTCGTGAATGCGATAGAAAGCGCGGAACGCGAACTGGAGAAAGGCGTCAACCTGTACTGCCTGGGCGATCTTGTACATAACAGCCTCGAAATGGAACGGCTGAAAAGGCTGGGACTGCAGACGATAAACCACGACGATTTATCCGCGTTTGAGGAGCGGACGGTCCTGCTGCGCGCTCACGGAGAACCTCCGTCGACGTACGGTATTGCGGCGAGGAACCGGATCAAAATCGTCGATGCCACATGCCCCGTGGTCTTGAAATTGCAGCGTCGCATATATGATTGTCATCAGGAAATGAAAAACTCAGACGGGCAGCTGGTTATATATGGGAAAAAAGGCCATGCGGAGGTGAACGGCCTTGTCGGGCAAACCGGGGGCGCTGCGATTGTTGTCGAAAAGCCGGAAGACCTGGAAAAACTTGATTTTTCACGCGAAATCACCCTTTTTTCACAGACGACGAAACCGCTGGACGGATTCCGGGAAATCGTCGGAATGATCAGGGCGCGGACGAAAGAAGGCGTGCGTTTCCGTTATTTTGACACGATATGCCGTCAGGTATCCAACCGGCTGCCGAAAGTTAAGGCTTTTGCATCGAGGCATGACTGGGTATATTTTGTAGCCGGACAGAAAAGCTCGAACGGGAAAATGCTGTTCGAAGAATGCAGGAAGTCAAACCCGCATACCGTCTTCATTTCCGCGACCTCCGAGATAAAAGGCCCATTACCCTCCGGCGTCCGCCGGGTGGGAGTGTGCGGAGCGACTTCGACCCCCAAATGGCTGATGGAAGAAGTCGCCGCGCGCATAAAAGCATTAAATGGCTGATGCGAATACACCCCCGAATGATTCCCGGAATGAGGGTGTTTGTTACCGGAAGAAAAAAAAATACATTCCGCTATTGCATTATTAGAGCAAAAAGACGTATATTTGCAACCTTTACTTTGCAAAACATTATTAATCATAAAAAATCACTTATGGAAAAAAAGAGAGTTTACACATTCGGGAATGGTAAGGCTGAAGGCCGGGCGGACATGAAAAACCTGCTTGGAGGAAAAGGAGCGAATCTGGCGGAGATGAATCTTATCGGCGTGCCTGTGCCTCCGGGTTTCACGATTACGACGGATGTGTGTAATGAGTATTATGAAAAGGGAAAAGATGCGGTAGTTGACCTTTTGAAAGAGGACGTGAAAAATGCGCTGTCGAATGTGGAGAAGCTGATGAACTCCAGCTTTGGGGACATTGATAATCCCCTGCTTGTTTCTGTCCGTTCCGGCGCCCGCGCTTCGATGCCGGGTATGATGGACACGATTCTGAACCTCGGACTGAACGACCGGGTGGTGGAGGGGCTTGTTAATAAAACGGGCAATCCGCGTTTCGTATGGGACTCGTACCGCCGCTTCGTGCAGATGTACGGCGATGTGGTGCTCGGGATGAAGCCGTTCGACAAGAATGAGGAAGACCCGTTTGAGGTAATTATCGACAGCATCAAGGAAAGCAGGGGCGTCAGGCTTGACACCGAGCTTGACGTCGAGGATCTTAAAACGCTGGTGGCGCATTTCAAGGAAGCGGTGAAAAAGCAGACCGGCAAAGACTTCCCGGAAGACGCGTACGAACAGCTCTGGGGCGCTATCTGCGCGGTGTTTGACAGCTGGATGAACAACCGTGCGATACTCTACCGTAAAATGGAGGGGATACCCGCCGAATGGGGAACGGCCGTAAATGTGCAGGCCATGGTATTCGGTAATATGGGCGACACCTCTGCCACGGGGGTAGCTTTCAGCCGCGATGCCGCGACGGGCGAGGATCAGTTTGTCGGCGAATATCTTATCAATGCACAGGGCGAGGATGTGGTTGCCGGCATACGTACCCCGCAGCAGATCACCAAAACAGGCTCCGAACGCTGGGCCAGCCTGGCCGGCGTACCGGAAGAGGAACGCCGCGCGAAGTATCCGTCCATGGAAGAATCCATGCCGGAGATATACCGGCAGCTCTATGATCTGCAGGAAAAACTTGAGAATCATTACAGGGACATGCAGGATATGGAGTTTACCGTACAGGAAGGCAAACTGTGGTTTCTTCAGACGCGGAGCGGCAAACGCACCGGCGCCGCGATGGTCAAGATCGCGATGGATATGCTGCGGCAGGGGATGATTGACGAAGAAACGGCCATAAAACGCGTCGAGCCGAATAAACTGGACGAACTCCTGCATCCCGTATTTGACAAGGCGGCGCTTAAGGCGGCGAAAGTATTAACGAAAGGGCTGGCGGCATCGCCCGGCGCGGCATGTGGCAAGATCGTCTTTAATGCGGACGACGCTTCCGTATGGGCGGACAGGGGAGAGCGCGTGATCATGGTACGCGTGGAAACCTCGCCCGAAGACCTTGCAGGCATGGCGGCCGCACAGGGGATACTCACCGCGCGGGGAGGCATGACTTCACATGCCGCCGTTGTAGCGCGCGGCATGGGCAAATGCTGTGTTTCGGGAGCCGGCGAACTTGTGATCGACTATGCGGCCAAACGCCTCCGGGTAAGCGGCATCATACTCGAAGAGGGAGATTTCATTTCGCTGAACGGCTCCACCGGCGACGTTTACCTGGGAGCCGTAGCGACGAAAGAAGCCGAGCCGGATGCCGACTTTGCGGAGCTGATGACGCTCTGCGACAAATACACGAAACTGGTTGTGCGCACGAACGCCGATACGCCCTATGATGCGGCTATTGCACGGGCGTTCGGCGCGGTCGGCATAGGACTTTGCCGCACGGAGCACATGTTTTTCGAGGGCGAAAAAATCCGCGCGATGCGTGAGATGATACTGGCCGAGACAGTCGTGGAACGGCGTCGCGCACTGGAGAAGATACTGCCCTACCAGCAGGAAGATTTCCGGGGCATATTCAAGGCTATGGCCGGATGTCCCGTAACCGTCCGCCTGCTCGATCCGCCCCTCCACGAGTTCGTTCCCCATTATGAAAAGGAACAGCGCGAACTGGCCGGAATCATGGGCGTGACCTACGAATACATACGCATCCGGGTTGAATCCCTGCACGAAGCGAATCCCATGCTCGGCCACCGCGGCTGCCGCCTGGGCAACACGTATCCCGAAATAACGGAAATGCAGACGCGCGCCATTCTCGGCGCGGCGCTCGACCTGAAAGCGGAAGGCGTGGAGACGTTTCCCGAAATCATGGTGCCCCTGACGGGAATACTGCACGAGTTTGTAGCCCAGGAAAAAGTAATACGCCAGACGGCCGCACAACTGTTTGACGAACGCGGCGACAGCGTCGACTTCAAGGTCGGCACGATGATAGAAATCCCCCGCGCCGCGCTTACGGCCGACCGCATAGCCAGCAAGGCGGAATTTTTCTCGTTCGGGACGAACGACCTTACGCAGATGACGTTCGGCTACAGCCGCGACGACATCGCATCGTTCCTGCCCGCCTACCTGGACATGAAAATATTGCCGGACGACCCCTTCCAGGTGCTTGACCGGAACGGCGTGGGGCAGCTCGTTCGCATGGCAACGGAGAAAGGCCGTTCCATCCGTCCGGACCTCAAATGCGGAATATGCGGCGAACACGGCGGCGAACCGTCGTCCGTCAAGTTCTGTCACACGGTGGGACTTAATTATGTCAGCTGCTCGCCCTATCGCGTGCCGATCGCACGTCTGGCGGCAGCACAGGCAGCCATTGAAGATTGATCATTTTTTAGGAGGAAGTTAGATTGTTTGGCCGGGGGACCCTTGTGAAAGGTTACCCCCGGCGTTTTTAAAGATAAATATCAAATTTGTTGTTTTGCCGGGGGGCCCTTGTGAAAGATTGTCCCCGGCATTTTTAAAGATAGATATTAAATTGTTTAGCCGGAGGACCCTTGTGAAAGGTTGCCCCTGGCATTTTTAAGGATAAATATTAAGTTTTTTGTTTTGGCCGGGGAACCCTTGTGAAAACTTGCCCCCGGCATTTGATAAACATTATTATTGTCTTACCGGGGAACCCTTGTGAAAGGTAGCCCCGGCATTTTTAAAGATAGATATTAAATTGTTTAGCCGGAGGACCCTTGTGAAAGGTTGCCCCCGGCATTTTTTTCATAAAAACATCAGGATAAGCAGCTGTGCGGTAAGGACGCGCAGGAACATCGTCAGCGGATAAACGGTCGCATAGCTCACGGCAGGCAAGTCGTTTCCCGCCGTCGAATTGGAATAGGCCAGGGCGGGCGGGTCCGTCGTACTCCCGGCGAGAAGCCCCATAATCGTATAATAATTCAGCCGGCAGCATTTTCTCGCGATGAAACCCATGATAAGCAGAGGCGCCGTCGTGATGATAAACCCGTACCCGATCCAGGCATACCCGCCGCCGTTCACGACCGTTTCGACGAACGCACCCCCCGCGTCCAGCCCCACGCAGGCGAGGAATATCGTGATGCCGGTCTCGCGGAGCATCAGGTTGGCGCTCATCGTCGTGTAAGTCACCAGCCTGTACTTGTATCCGAAGCGGCTCATGAGGATGGCCACCACCAGCGGCCCGCCGGCAAGACCGAGTTTAACGGGCTGCGGTATGCCCGGAAAAGAAATCGGGATGCTGCCCACCAGGATGCCGAGCGCGATACCGAGGAAAATCGGGATAAGATTCGGTTCGTTAAGGCGTTTCATCGAATTGCCCAGCACCTCCTCGACGGAAGCGATAGCCTTTTCGGTGCCGACCACATTGACGCGGTCGCCCAGCTGCAGCATAAGCCCCGGCGTAGCCACCAGGTCGACGCCCGCGCGGTTTATCCGCGTAATATTTATCCCATAGATTTTGCGCAGCCGGAGTTCGCCCAGATGCCTCCCGTTTATTTCCGGCTTGGTGACGATGATGCGGCGGTTGACAAACTGGCTTTCGGCGCGAATCCACTGCTTGCGTTCCATCGCAATTTCTTCCCCGACGAACGTGCGGACCGTATTAAGGTCATGTTCCGTCGTCACGACAAAAATCTTGTCATTCTCGTGAAGAACCGTATCGGCGTCGACCAGGCAAACCCGGCTGTCGTCCGCGTAAAGAATGCGCGAAATAACAAACTCGCGATGTTCAAGAATAACGGACAGCTCGCTAATCCTTTTGCCGAACAGCGCCGGATTCTTCACCTGCAGCGAAACCGCCTTGGCGCCATGCGTATGCGCCTCGTTCTTCCGTTCCATATCCTCCGTTTCCCCCGTCAGGCTGATGCGGAAAACCCGGCGCACGGCGACGATCGACAGGATAATGCCGACCACCCCGAGCGGATAAGCCACCGCATAACCCAGCGCAATATCCGAAGCCGGCGCGCCCGTCAAGTCGCTGTACGCCTGCTGCGCCGCGCCAAGTCCCGGCGTGTTCGTCACGGCGCCGGACAGAATCCCCACCATCGTCGGGACGGGGATACCCGTCGTATAATGTATAATCAGCATGATGGCGACACTCGTCAGCACACCCCCCGCCGCCAGGACATTAAGCGTCACGCCCCCCTTCCTGAGCGAGGAGAAAAACCCGGGACCGACCTGCATTCCGACGGAATAAACAAACAGTATAAGGCCAAATTCCTTAAAAAAATGCAGCATTTCGGAATTCATTTTCAGCCCGAAGTGCCCGAACGCGATTCCGACAAACAGCACAAACGTAATCCCCAGCGAGACGCCGCCGACTTTAACCTTCCCCATAACAATCCCCGCCGCAATAACAACCGAAAGCAGCAGTATCGAATGTCCGACGCCGGCGCCGAAAATCAACTCATTAATCCATTCCATAATCCATAAAACTTAAAAAACAGCCGCAAAGATAAGGATTAAATCATTTGCCGCAAAAAAAACCGTCCGTCCGCCGCCCCGGCTCCTTTTTTTGCGGAATCTCTGAAAAAAATCAATGCGACGGAAAATCTCTTTCCCGTCTCAAACAGGCATAAGCATATTATTGTAAAGGTATTGAATAAATATGTCGGACAGGAAAAATATTCTGTAAGTTCAATATTCCAGTAACGTGAAATAAATAACATGTAATGGTTTCTCTGTCCCGGAGGGGACAGAATGTTGGTAGAAAAATAAACCGCAACCGATTTTCCGCGTGCCGTCAGGTACGCTATGTGACAATCACCACATTCCGTACCTGACGGCACGGAGTTGGATTGGTATCCGGTATTTTCTACCGACATTCCGTACCTGACGGCACGGTTTATAAACATCGCTGAAAATTTTTCTACCGACATGGAGGTTGTCTCAAAAGCCTTGATTCACCGTCACCAGCGAGGAGGTACGACGAAGCAATCCAGTCGCAGGCGACAACCCGGATTACTTCACTGCGTTCGCCGGTGACGGGGAAGGTAGTATGTTACGGTTTGCCGGGTCACATCAGCCGCTTACCCACACAAAATGTTATAGCGCCGCAAAAAAAACGGCCATTCGCAAA
>JAIRYY010000347.1 GCA_031267485.1 Tannerella sp. | reverse complement strand
TCAGGTAAAGACGTCGACATTACCGTTAAAGACGACGACATTACCGGTAAAGACGACAACATTCACGGTAAAGACGTCAACATTACCGGTAAAGACGTCAACTCTACCGGTAAAGACGTCAACTCTACCGGTAAAGACGTCAACTCTACCGGTAAAGACGTCAACATTACCGGAAGAGACGACGACATTACCGGAAGAGACGACGTCTTTACCGGAAGATATGTCGTCATCAGCGCTGAAGTAATTTGAATTGAAAAGCGACGCAGTCCTTAGTCGCCTGAGAACGTGTCGATGAGCACTTCGCGGTAGGCGTTGAAAATCTTTGATTTGGAGACAAAGCCCAGGTAATGGCCATCCCTGTCCACTACCGGGAGATTCCAGGCTTTCGTATCGTCGAAAATTTTCATAATCTTCTCCATCGGCATGTCGTTTACAATCTTTGCCGGAGGGGAGACCATGAAGCGCGACACGTAGAAGCGGTTGTACAGTTCCGGGCGGAACATGATGTTACGGATGTTGTCGACCAGCACGAGGCCTGTCAGCCGGCCGTCTTCCCTTACGACCGGGAACATGCTGCGCGAACTCTGCGCTATGGCTTTTTTCACGATGTCGCCCAGCGACATGTCAGGCGTCACCCGTATGAAATCCGTTTCGATGATGTTGTCCGTTTTCAGCAGCGTGAGTACGGCCTGGTCCTTGTGATGCGTCATCAGTTCCCCTTTTTTCGCCAGCCTCATCGAATAGATGCTGTGCGGCTCGAAGACGATGATGGTCGCGTATGAACTGATGGAGACGATTATCAGCGGCAGGAACAGGTCGTATCCTCCCGTCAGTTCGGCAATCAGGAACACGCCCGTCAGCGGCGCATGCATGACGCCCGACATGACGCCGGCCATCCCCATGAGGGCGAAATTTTTTTCCGACAGGGGCGACGGCACGTTAAAATAGTTCAGCGTATGGGCAAAGATGAATCCTGCAATACATCCCAGGTAGAGGCTCGGCGCAAAGATTCCGCCGCAGCCGCCGCCGCTGTTCGTGGCGCTCGACGCGAACACTTTCGTCAGGATGATGAGGAACAGAAAGATGGCCACGCCCCAGTATCCGGCGTCAAAGAAAGCATTAAAGGGGCTTTTGTCCATCAGGTGCGTAAAGCGGCCGTCCAGGAGCGAGCCTATCGTGTCGTACCCCTCGCCATAGAGCGGCGGGAAGAGGAATATCAGGATACTCAGGGTGACCGCTCCGGCGATGAATTTCTGCCAGTAGCTTTTCAGCTTGCGGTACAGTCCCTCGATTTTGATCATCGCCCGTGTGAAATACAGGGAGACAAGCCCGCAGAACACGCCCAGGAGGAGCACGTAGGGGATGCGTCCGATAAGAAAGGCTTCGGTCTGCGAAAAGCTGAACATGGCTTCCATGCCGGTGAAGACGTACGACATCGTGGCGGCCGTGACGGACGAGATGAGGAGCGGCAGCACGGACGTCATCGTAAGGTCGAGCATCAGCACTTCAATCACGAAAACAAGTCCGGCGATAGGCGCCTTGAAGATGCCCGCGATAGCGCCGGCAGCGCCGCATCCGACCAGGAGCATCAGCGTTTTCTGTTCGAGGCGGAACAGCCGTCCGAGGTTCGACCCGATGGCCGCGCCGGTCAGGACGATGGGCGCCTCGGCTCCGACGGAACCGCCAAACCCGATTGTGACGGAGCTGGCCGCCAGCGACGACCACATATTGTGCGGCTTGATGCGGCTCTTGCGCTGGGATATGGCAAAGAGTATTTTCGTCACCCCGTGGCTGATATCGTCGCGAACGGCATACTTCACGAATAACCCCGACAGCAGAATCCCCAGGACGGGATAAATCAGCAGCCAGTAGTTGGCTCCCTCCTGCAGGCCCGAAGTGAACAGGCGCTGTATGAAATGAATCGTGTCCTTGAGCACAAGGGCGGCCAGGGCCGAACCGATACCGACCAGGAAACTTATGATGAGCACGAACGTCCGCTCGCCGATATGTTTTTCACGCCAGAGCAGAAACCTGTAAAACCCGCTATCCTCCTTTTTCCCCGGCATGTCAGACTCCTTTCCCTGTAAAAACGATTTTAACCGTATATGTCAAGATGGTTAGATCCAGCACGAGCGACATGTTTTCATAATAAAGGATGTCATAATCCAGCCGTTCGATCATCCGGTCTACCGTCTCCGCGTATCCGTATTTCACCATGCCCCACGACGTGATGCCCGGCCGCACGTTGTGCAGCAGATAGTAGTAAGGCGCCTTTTGCACAATCCGGTCGATGAAATAGCGCTGTTCCGGGCGGGGGCCGACGAGCGACATGTCGCCCCTGAGCACGTTCCAGAACTGCGGTATCTCGTCGAGGCGGTATTTGCGCAGAAACCGTCCGAACGGCGTGACGCGCCTGTCGTCCCGCGCCGTCAGCAGCGGCCCCTGCTGTGCGGAATCGGCATACATCGTGCGGAACTTATAAATCGTAAAAGGCTTCCCGCGGTATCCGATCCGTTCCTGACGGAAGAACACGGGGCCTTTCGAATCCATCCTGACCCGGACGGAAATGCAGGCGTACAGCGGTGAGAGGACGGTCAGGACGCACAGGGCGACGACCTTGTCCATCAGCCATTTTATGTTCCGCTCCAGTTCGGAGAAGTTGTTTTCCGTCACGTCGATAAGCGGGATGCCGTGTATCGACTTCACCTTTGCGCCGAAAAGCAGGTCGTTCATTCCCGCCATTATCCTGACGGGTTTTTCGTAATGATACAGCGAGTAGAGCAGCCGTATGGTTCTGCTTTTGTCCCCGCCGTCGATGGCGACGACAAGCCCGTCGCCGGGATATTCGGCCAGAATGTTCACCAGGTCGTCCGTCGTTCCGAGAATCTCGTCCGCGTTCACGGCCGCCGTTTCGCAGCCGGCATCGACCCTGACAAACCCGAGGACACGGTAGCCCAGCCGGTACAGATCGTCCTTCGCCCTGCGCGCATTTTCCCCCGTTCCCACGACGATCACCTTTTCGAGCCATTCGCGTTTCCTCGCTTTCCCGATCGCATGGTTCGTTATAAGCGCCCTGCCGGTGTACGTCAGTACGAATTGCATGGCGGACAGGGCGAAGAACAGTTCGTAATAGATATGAAACGAGCGCGGGAGTTCGTTCAGCAGTACCGCGAAAAAAATGACGACGGAACCGGTCGCGACCGTAACAAACGTGGAGAAAAACTCCCCGATACGCGATTTGCCGAACGGTTTGTTGTAATATCCGGAGAAGAAATACAGGACAATCCATGCGGCGGGAATCAGGATTTGCCCCCTCAGCACCTGAAAACTGAGCAGGAAACTGCCCGGCGAGGGATAGTTGTACTGCGCGACTTCGTGAAAACGCAGCACGTTGAACAGCGCCCACGTCACGGATGCCGTCAGGAAATCCGTCAGGATATATTTGATGATTTGCCTGCGCCTGTTCATAACTATTTCCGTATGATCCGAATGGAATTGTCCGAGCCAAGGCGTATGATGGTCGAAGGTTTATGCTCGGTTTTATCCTCCCGGCGATATCGCACGATATAATCGACGCCGCGCCTGATCTCGTCCGCTATGTCGCCGAAAGAGGACGGCGCCGGCTGTCCGCTGATGTTTGCCGAAGTGGAAACGAGCGGTTTGCGGAAAGCCCTGCACAGCTCGCGCGAAAAATCTTCCCCCGTCACCCGTATGCCGATGCTGCCGTCTTCGCCGGACAGGTTCGCCGCCAGGTTCCGGCATCCGGAATAGACGACGGTAAGCGGCTTGTCGGCCAGTTCGATCAAGTCCCGCGCAATATCCGGCATTTCCCGGACGTAGCGTTCTACTTTCGCCGGGGAATCCAGCAGCACAAGCATCGCCCTGCAATCCGCGCGTTTTTTCAAGTCATACACGCGCCTGACAGCGCCTTCATCCGTCGCATCGCAGCCGATACCCCATACCGTATCCGTGGGATACAGAATAAGTCCCCCTCCGTTCAATACCCTGCAGGCATTTTTAATATCTTCGTCAAATTCTTCCATAGCCGCCGGCAAAGATAATGCAAGCCGGGAGGAATACAAAATTTTTTAGCGGTTAATGATTAAGGGTAGGGGCGCCCCTCTGTGTGCGCCCGCAATAATGGCAGGGGGAGGGATTTCAAAAGCCCTGTTCCGTCATTGCGTGTTGCCGCGTGCGCGGCAAGTCTCTCGCTCACTCCGGGGAAGTTGCCGCGCGTGCGGCAAGTCTCTCGCTTACGGCGGGGAAGTTGCCGCGCGTGCGGCAAGTCTCTCGCTTACGGCGGGAAGGTTGCCGCGCGTGCGGCAAGTCTCTCGCTCACGGCGGGGAAGTTGCCGAGTGCGCGGCAAGTCTCCCGCTCACGGCGAGGAAAATGCCCTGAACAGGGCAACCGTTTTCGCTTATATTTTGATACTTCACACGCCTGTCCGTCATCCCATCCCAGCTTCGCCGGGAAAAAGGGAAAAAGACGAAAAAAAACGGCCGGTTAATGTAATTATAATCAGTCGTTCTATTTTTCGTCATTGTATGGAGGAACGACGAAGCAATCCGGGTCGTTGCCTGTGCCTGGATTGCTTCATTGCGTTCGCAATGACGCCTTTCCGCTTTCCCGCTGGTGCGGACTTGCAGTCCGTGCCGATCCTTATACACTCCGGCACGGACTTTGCACATTTTGTAAATTATACGGTTTATGCTCCGAAATCGTCGAAATGCAGCATTTCGGGGGGGACGCCGAGGCTGTCGAGCATGCCTTCGACGGCTTTCGACATCGGGCCGGGGCCGCACATGT
>JAIRYY010000318.1 GCA_031267485.1 Tannerella sp. | reverse complement strand
GTTGAACGTCTATACCGAAACGGCGCACTGGCACTTCCCGGAACAGAACGCCGCATTTGAAAACTGGGCGCTGAAAAGGCTGGGAGTGGCCGAATGAATGTCGCAAACAATATTTTTATTAATACATATCTAAAAAAAAGTAAGATGAAGACAAAATTAAACTTCCGGAAAGCAACGGCATTGGAAATGTTGTTGTTCGCGTTAAGCCCCTGTCCGGCGCAGTCCTTCACGGGCAAAAAAACGCATATCTATTTCTTATCAATCATGCTGATAGCCGGATACATGACATTCCATCCGGCAGCAGCCGCAGCCGCAGACAAACTCTCGGCAGGCACAGCCAAAGTCAACATCACGCCGCCCAGTCCGCGCCATCCGGTGCACGATTCGCTGTACGTGAGAACGCTCATCCTCGAAGCCGGCAGTTCGCGCATCGGCTTCGTCGCACTCGACCTCGGCGGATACACAAACGTTCCGCTGGCCGGGAAACTGAAAAATCAGTTTAAACTCAACGAAGTCTATTTCTGTCCGCAACACACCCATTCCGGGCAGGCCGGCCCGCCGGAATTTATGGACGCGCAAATCACCGCGGCGATGAACGCGGCTTCGGAAAACATGTTCGAAGCCGTCATTTCGGGAGGATACCGGTATTTCCCGCAACTGGGATTCAACCGCCTGATTCTCCGCGAAGACGGGCGGGCGCGCGAATCGTGGCTGGGCGACGACCATTACCGCGCCGTCAACCCGGAACGTATTCCGCACGGCCCGGTAGATAATGCCGTAGGCATCATCAAACTGGAAGACGTCCACGGAACGCCTCGCGTACTGATTATGAATTACGCCTGCCATCCCGACGTGGCATGGAACAATTTCGAGATTTCCGCCGATTACGTGGGTTATGCCACCAAATATACGGAAGAATCTTTCGACAACTCCCTCACCTGCCTGTTCGTACAGGGCGGCGGAGGCAATCAGGCGCCGCTTTTCAAGGACGGCGGCAGGACAGGCCCCGACGACCCGCGCCCCTCCAACTACGACCTGATCGACCGCATGGGCAAACTCCTGTCCATCGAAGCCGTGAAGCTGGCCCGGGAACTGTATCCCAATCCGCACGACGGGGCAAGCCTGAAAGTCTATGCCGATTCGCTGGTTTTTACCGGACGTTTCGACCGGGAACTGCATTATAACGTGCATTTCTCGGTGATTTCCATTAATAACCGGTATGTGATAGCGACCGTTCCCGGCGAACCGTTCATCAAGTTCCAAATCGACTGGAAACGCGAATTTCAGCCCTACGGCCTGGTGCCGTTCCTGTTCGGATATACGTGGAACGGAGGCAAGTGGCCGGTTTACCTGCCCGACGTCCGCTCGGCAGCCTACGGCGGATATGGCGCCGACCACGGCCCCGACCTGATTGAAATCGGCGCCGGAGAGAAAATCATGCTCAAACAGTTGGAAAATTATTATCAAATGATGGGAGTATTTAAAAAATGAAAAATAGAATCATTCTAATTCTTGCCGTTTTTCTCGGCATAACGACCGTCGCAGCCCGGAATAAACATGCTGAAAACACGCTTTATCCCGATTACAAAGGGCTGATTATGGCCGGCTATCAGGGCTGGTTTCGCGCGCCCGCCGGCGGAGTGATGTACCCCGACGAAACGAAGGTGCATATCGATATGTGGCCCGACGTGAGCGAGTACGAAAAAACGTATCCGACAGGGCTGAAACATGCGGACGGTTCGACCGCGCGGTTTTTCAGCTCGACGGACGCAAGTACGATAGACCTGCATTTCAAATGGATGAAAGAATACGGACTGGACGGCGTTTTCATGCAGCGGTTTTTTAGCAGCGCACGTCCGAACGCACGTCCCGCGACGATTATCGGAAATGCTTTCGAGGCGGCTTCCAAATACCGGCGCGCCATAGGCGTCATGTACGATTTGTCGGGACTTCGGGCGCGTAATGAAGACTGCTCGGTTTTGATTGAAGACTGGAAATACCTTGTCGATTCCCTGAAGGTTACAAATCAGAAAGGCGACCGGACATACATCTTCTACAACGGCAAACCGCTTGTGACAATCTGGGGTATCGGCTTTCCCGACCGCCCGTACGACATTCGCAACATCGGAATCGAGCGGTTTATTGATTTCCTTAAAAACGACCCCGAATATGGCGGATGCAGCGTGATGCTGGGCGTGCCGACTTTCTGGCGCGATTTGAACGCCGACTGCGTGCATGACCCCTATCTGCACACCATCATACGGAGCGCCGACCTGGTCATGCCCTGGACGGTGCAACGTTTCACGCCTTTGCTGCACAATGACATGGACCGCTACCGCGATGTGATACTCGACGATATGGAATGGTGCAGACAAAACCGGATCGGTTACGTTCCCTGCGTTACGCCGGGGTTCAGCTGGCACAATCTCAGCCGTTCCGAATTTCCCGACGACGTCAAACCGGTTGGCTCCATTCCCCGACAGAAGGGACGATTCTATTGGCAGCAAATTTCCACGGCAATCAATGCCGGAGCCGAAATGCTTTACGTCGCTATGTTCGACGAGGTAAACGAGGGAACGGCAATTTTCAAGGTAAGCGATAATCCGCCGGTAAGCGAAGTCGCCAAGTTTGCCGACATGGACGGAATGCCTTCCGACCATTATCTGTGGCTGACCGGCGAGGCTTCCAAAATGCTGAAAAAACAAAAACCGTTGAGTTTCGGAATGCCTCAGCGTGAAAACCAATAAAACATGAAAATTATCCATTACATCTTTACGTTCGTGATGCTCCTGCAGTTTCCGGCGCTGCAGGCACAGGAAACGGAATTGTTCCGGAATGAAAACGCGCCGCTGCACGACCGCATCACGGATTTGCTGTTGCGGCTCACGGTGGAAGAAAAGATTGGACTTCTGCGGGCTACGTCGCCCGAAATACCGCGTCTGGGAGTCGACAAGTACTATCATGGCAACGAAGCGCTGCACGGCGTCGTCCGCCCCGGCAACTTCACGGTCTTTCCGCAGGCTATCGGGCTGGCTTCAATGTGGAATCCCGACTTGCACTA
>JAIRYY010000310.1 GCA_031267485.1 Tannerella sp. | reverse complement strand
ATTGCGTCTCTACAGAACCGTCCCTCATCCGATTTCCCGCCCACGCGCGTGGATTTCCCGCCCACGCGCGTGGATTTCTCGCCCACGCGCGTGGATTTCCCGCCCACGCGCGTGGATTTCCCGCCCACGCGCGTGGATTTCTCGCCCACGCGCGTGGATTTCTTGCCCACGCGCGTGGATTTCCCGCCCGCGCGCGTGGATTTCCCGTGCGGATGAGGGACGGAACGTGCAGGGGCTGTCTCAAAAGTCTCTTAGCACGCAGATAACGCAGATTTTACAGATGAACGCAGATTGCCGGTTAGCGGATAATATGCATTTCGTCTAATTAAGATTTATAAAAATCTGCGCAAATCCGTCCGGGCGGCGTCATCTGCGTGCTTTTGAGACAGCCTCGCGAAGGCGACGGACGGCATCGGGCAACCGTAATCCGTTTCGGCGGAAAGGCTCTGAAGGCCGGCGGCGGGGAAATAGCAGGCATGAAAATGTCCCGCGCGAAGTATAAATAAGCGGTTTTTTTTTGCAATACTCCGGGCATGCACTATCTTTGCACCGGAATTTAAAGCGGAATTACAAAAACTTAATTATAATTTTTATGGCTACAACAGCAGATTTTAGAAACGGAATGTGCCTTAACATCGACGGCAACTATTTTTTCATCGTTGAATTTCTCCACGTAAAACCGGGTAAAGGTCCGGCTTTCGTGCGGACGAAACTCAAAAACGTCACGACCGGACGCGTCATCGACCGGACGTGGAACGCCGGCGTAAAGGTCGAGGAGGTTCGCATCGAGCGCCGCCCCTACCAGTTCCTTTACAAGGACGACATGGGATACAATTTCATGCATCCCGAAACATTCGAACAGATATTCCTGCCGGGCGAAAGCATCGACGGCGTGCAGTTCCTCAAGGAAGGCGACACGGTGGAGGCCATGGTACACGCCGAGAGCGAGACCATCCTGACGTGCGAACTCCCGGCGCACGTCATCCTCGAAGTGACGTACACGGAGCCCGGAATGAAAGGCGACACGGCGACCAACACGCTCAAGCCGGCAACCGTCGAGACGGGCGCCGAGGTGCGCGTCCCCCTGTTCATCAGCGCGGGCGAGAAAATCGAAATCGATACCCGTGACGGCTCCTACATCGGACGCATCAGCGCCAAATAGAAAAAATGGACAGCGCCGGCGGAAGACTCAGCATAAAAAAGCTGGCGGCGGAAGACCGTCCGCGCGAGAAAGCGCTGCTCAAAGGCCTCTCCACGCTGAGCGACGCCGAACTGATGGCCATTCTGATCAGCTCGGGGAACAGCGCCGAAACGGCCGTTCAGCTCTCGCAGCGCATACTGAACGGCGTCTCCAACAGCCTTAACGCGCTCGGGAAACTGTCCGTAAAGGAGCTGACCGACTACCGCGGGATTGGCGAAGCGAAAGCCGTCACAATCGTCGCCGCCATGGAACTCGGACGGCGGCGGGGGCTGGACGAACCGGCAAAACGCGAATCCATACGCGGAAGCGACGATGCTTTCCGGCTCTTTTACCACCTGCTGTGCGATATACCGCACGAGGAACTGTGGATAGCCACAACGAACAGCGCCGCCAAAGTCATCGGGAAAATAAAAATCAGTCAGGGAGGACTGGGGGAAACATCCGCCGACCTGCGGTTTATAATGAAAGCAGCCATCAGCACGACCTGTCACGGCATCATACTGTGCCACAATCATCCGTCCGGCAACCTGCAGCCAAGCCGGCAGGACGACGCCCTGACAGCCAGGGTCGGAGAGGCCGCCAAACTCATGGGCATGCTGCTGCTCGACCACATCATCGTAAGCGACAAACATTATTACAGCTATGCCGACGAAGGGAGGCTATGAAAAAATGGAAAACGAATTTCTAAAAACGGAAGAAGAAATAGTCCGGGCGCTCAAGACCGTGTACGACCCCGAAATCCCCGTGAACATATACGATTTGGGACTTGTCTACCGTGTGGATATCGACGACCGGCGGAACGTCTGCATCGACATGACGTTCACGGCGCCCAACTGCCCCGCGGCCGACTTTATCATGGAGGACGTCCGGGAGAAAATAGAATCCATCGACGGCGTCGAAAGCGCGCGGGTAAACCCCGTCTTCGAACCCGAATGGAACAAGGACATGATGACGGAAGAAGCCAGGCTCGAACTCGGACTGTTATGACGCCGACAAAAAAAACATATTTCGCCTCCGACATCCACCTCGGCAACCGTTACATGCCGGACGCGCCGGAGAGCGAGAAAAAACTGCTGCGCTGGCTGGACAGCATCAAGAACGATGCGGCCGCCGTCTGGTTTCTGGGCGACATCTTCGACTACTGGTACGAATATAAATACGTCGTGCCGCGCGGCCACGTCCGGTTTCTCGGCAAACTGGCCGAGCTGTCCGACCTCGGCATAGAAATCCACCTGTTCACGGGCAATCACGACATCTGGATGTTCGATTATCTGCCCGGCGAGACTGGGGCCGTCATACATCGCGAACCGCTCGCCGTCGAGCTTTCCGGGCAGAAGTTCTTTCTCGGCCACGGCGACGAGGTCGGGTACCGTCCGCTCATATACCGCATCATACAGCGCATTTTCCGAAACCGCGCCTGTCAGCGCCTGTACGTGACCGTTCACCCGCGCTGGACATTCGGATTTGCCCGCCGGTGGTCGCTAAGCAGCCGCAAAAACGTTCCGGCCGCCGCGAAACGGCCGGACGGCCGCGCAAAATACCTGGAAGAATTTGCCGAATCATACCTGGCGTCCCATCCCGGCATCCGTTTCTTTATATTCGGACATCTTCACATCCTGCTCGACAAAAAACTGCCGCCCGGCGAGGCGCGCCTGCTTGTTATCGGAGACTGGATGCGCTTCTTTTCGTATGCCGAATGGGACGGCAGCAAACTGGAATTAAAACAATTTATATAGATTATGGAATTATTGCAGCTTATCTCTCAAAGACGCTCCGTGAGGCAGTATCTGCCCGGCGACGTGGAGCAGGAAAAAATCGACCGCTTGATGGAATGTGCACGCCTGGCGCCTTCCGCCATGAACAGTCAGCCGTGGAAATTCATCATCGTGAAATCGCCCGAAAAAAAAGCGCTGCTGCATCAGTGCTACAGCCGCGAATGGTTCGCCTCCGCCCCCCTGTACATCCTGGCGCTGGGCGACACGGACAACTCATGGAAACGCAAACCCGACGGTAAAGACTATTGCGGCGTGGACGTGGCCATCGCCTTCGAACACCTTGTGCTGGCCGCGACCGAACAGGGACTGGGTACCTGCTGGGTATGCAATTTCGATGTGGAACTGTGCAGCAAACTCTTCCGCCTGCCCGCAAACATGATTCCCGTTGCGATTACCCCGATCGGTTATCCGGCTCATGAACAGGAACCTGTCACGAACCGGAAAACCATGCGGGAAATAACTGAAATCATCTGATTTTTTCAATCAAATCAGTAGTTCTCGTCGCCCTCCATTTCTTTCCGCGTAATCTTGTGCATGTCGATAGAGCGCCATGCATAAAAGATGTAGGCCAGGACAAGGGGGATGAAAAATGAGACATAAGTCATGACCTTGAGCGTGAACGGGCTGGAGCAGCTGTTCGATATCGTGAGCGAACTCTGGAGGTCTGTCAGCGAAGGATAGTATGCCGTACCGTTCCACCCGGCGCAAAGCAGAAGCGCCAGCACCGTCAGCGCCGTACCCGCTCCGGCAAACCATATCCCGTTCGTGCTGCTTTTCGAGAGGACGGGCTTTGCGATTCCAAACAGCACCAGAACGACGCCCGCAAGGAGAATAATCGCCACCGCGGGCATCTGCACGAAGTTGTTGAAATACTTGTATTTTTCCATGAACACCTCTCCCGTAACCGGGTCTACCGCAAACCCTTCGGCTATAAGCAGACGGACAAAGAACGTGAGGAAAAACACAAGGAACAGTATCGCTTCGACCGGAAGACGTTTCCGGCAGCGTTCCCTCACCGCCTCGTCGTCGATGTTATTAATGAAATACAGTATGGCCAAAACGCGCGACAGGAAGAACACCGCCAGGCCAAGGAACAGATTCCAGAGCACGAAAGCGGCCTCCAGGCCGTGCAGCGGATTGGCCCACGTGGAAATGACCGGCATGCCAATCTCCGTAAGCCGGGCTTTGTCCACTACAAACTCCGCCCCGTTGAAAAACGTCCCGACTGCCGCCCCTATCAAAACGGGGCCCAGGATGCCGTTAAGTATCAAAAATATCCGGTACGTCTTTTTGCCAAGCAGATTGCCTTTCTTCGACTGAAATTCGTACGACACGGCCTGGAGGACAAAACATAACAGAATCAGCAGCCACACCCAATAGGCGCCGCCGAAACTCGTAGAGTAAAACAGCGGGAACGAGGCGAAAAACGCGCCGCCGAAAGTCACCAGCGTCGTAAATGTAAATTCCCATTTCCGGCCGGTGGAATTGACGAGCATCTTCTGCTCGTTTTCATTCTTCCCCAGCGTGAAAAGAAGCGACTGCCCTCCCTGTACAAAAAGCAACAGTACGAGAAGCCCTCCGAGCAGTGATATCAAAAACCACCAGTAATGCTGTAAAAATATATAATCGTTCATATCGTTATCGTAATTATGTTCTTAAAATTTTATTTATTCTCATCGACTGTCGCGTCCGGGCCTTTCTTTATCGCCTTAACCATAATCCGTATTTCCGCCACGAGCATGATTGCAAAAAGAATCAGGAACAGGAAGAATGTAAGCGCCACCGAGGCCGTCGGCAGTTTGGATATGGCGGCCGTGACCGGCAATATGTCCTGGATAGCCCAGGGCTGACGTCCTACTTCGGCAACCACCCATCCCGCCTGGCCGGCAATATAGGCAAGCGGTAGAGACCACAGCGAAACCAGGTGCAGCCAGCGTTTGTTCAGTTTGTTCTTCCAGCCCAGCCAGCTCACGACGAGAAACAGCAGGATGAAATAAGCGCCCAGGATGACCATCACATGAAAGGAATAAAACGTCAGCTGCACCGGCGGAACAAGCGCTTCCGGACGATTGATGTAGCCGTATCCGAAATAGTCGAAATCCTTTTCAAGGGCGGCCTTTGCCACGCCGGCCTCCTGTGCGTCGCCGTTCTTGACCGCCGCGCGATAATCGGACAGCGCCTTGATGGCAACCTTTCCGCGCCGGATTTTCTCGTCGGCAGACAGCGCCACGCCGTTGCCGGTCTGATACCCGCCCCTGAGCAGGTCGTTGATGCCGGGCACAAACGCGTTCACGTCGCCGGTGGCAAGCCACGACAGCATTTTCGGGAAAGCAATCTTGAAATAGAACGCATCACGGTTGTCCGTCACACTTTCAACGCCCGGCTTGAGAACGCCGATTCCGACGAGTTCCACGCCCCTGGCTCCATTGTAAAGCCCCTCCATGGCGGCCAGTTTCATCGGTTGGTATTTCGCCACGTCCTTCGACGAACTGTCGCCGGTAACAAGCAGCAGCAGCGCCGACACGAGACCCGTCACCGCGCCGATTTTCATGCTCGACAGGGCGAACTTCCGGTGTCTTTCCTTCAGCAGGAACCAGGCGCTGACCCCCATCACGAACGAACCGCCCAGCATTAGCCCCGACAGTACCGTATGGAAAAACTTGTTGATTGCCACCGGCGAGCCTATCACCGCCCAGAAATCAGACATTTCATTACGAACCGTATCCGGGTTGAACGTCATACCTGCAGGATGTTGCATCCATGCATTCGCCACCAGAATCCACAGGGCGGAAATGGCGGTGCCGGCAAAAGTCAGCCACGTGGAGGCCAGGTGCATACCCCGGCCGACCTTGTTCCAGCCGAAAAACATAACCGCGATAAACGTCGCTTCCATAAAAAATGCGATGATGCCCTCAATGGCAAGCGGCGCCCCGAAGATGTCTCCGACGAACCAGCTGTAGTTGGACCAGTTCGTGCCGAACTCGAACTCCAGAATCAGCCCGGTCGCAACGCCAACGGCAAAGTTAATCCCGAACAGTTTCATCCAGAACTTTGCAGTTTCCTTCCAAAACACATTTCCTGTCCTGTAATAGATCGTTTCCATTATGGACATAATCAGTCCCAGTCCCAGCGTAAGCGGGACAAACAGCCAGTGATAAATGGCCGTCATGGCAAATTGCGCACGCGACCAGTCAACTAAAGAAGAATCCAGATTTTCAACCATAATTATTTATATTTAAGGATTTAAAGCTCTATCAATCAACTCCCCGGAGACATACTCCTCTTTCTCCGACGCCGAATCGAACCGGTTGAGATAGCGGGGAAAGAAGAAAATCTTAAGAACGACAAACATGATAAACAGCTTTATCAATATCAGCGCCCAGAGGGTGCGTCCAATATCCATAGACCTGAACCCCTCCAGATAGAAGCGGAATATGCGTACCGGCAAAGATATTTTTGTTTTCATGCGTACATTAATAATTATAATCATTACAAAAATTACGAGTGAGCAAATGTATGTAATCTTTCTTCCAAAAACAAACTTTTTCGGTTAATTATTTTCGGCTCCATAACATTTTGCGTGATAAAACCCCCGGCAAACCCCGCCCAAAAAAAGAGAGAGAGACTTCCGAAGCAAAACCGCTCCAAAAGCCTCCATCTCCAGGGAAGGCATAAACACCCCCTCCCATCTTTTAATTTTTAATTTTTAATTCTTAATTGATAAAGATTCTGTGTACCGAACCGTCTTTCAGCGTCACGACATAAACCCCCCGTTCGAGCGTGAACCTGTTCATGCCTTCGGGGATATTAACCTTCCGGTGCAGGACGCCGGTCATATCATAGATACTCACAATATCTTCCATTTCGACATTGATGTACAGGATATTCCGGTGCGACCATACGCGATGCCCGCGGATATCCTCGTTCGACACGTCGGTCAAGACCGTAGACTCGGCCGGGCCGATAGCTACCGTCCAGGGCTCAACAACCTGACGAATGATGTATTCATACATGTTGGTGGTCAGTATGGTGGCGGTCTTGTCCAGATCAAGCGTTGTGTGCGAATAGAATCCGGTAGCCGTCACTTTCAGCGGCGCGCTCGAGAACGTGGCCGTGAAAGTGAAATCCTTATTACCCTTGACGTAGTGGCGGCGCGGTACCGGATTGGTGATGACGCCCTCCACCTGCGGAAGTTCCACGTAACGCTGTACTTCCGGCATCGGGAACTCCGTCACGCAAAGATATACTTTCCCGGCTTCCGAGAAGTCCAGCGCATAGTAATAATCGCCGTAGCGCTGTGTCGTCAGCACGAAGTTCTTCACATATTCCACGCTTGTGCCCAGCGAATCGCCGTAGCTCAGGAACAGGTA
>JAIRYY010000113.1 GCA_031267485.1 Tannerella sp. | reverse complement strand
TATCATAAAAGATGTGACGGCTGTCACCGCTCACATGAACTCTTCCCGCCGCTGGCACGGATGGGATTCGCGTATCTTCAAATATCCGTCGCCGGAGCCGATGCCGGCGGGAATAGACTGGGATACCTGGAACATGGCCGTACCGTATCATGAGTTTAATGAAAAATATCACTACGGAAACTGGCGCTGCTGGTATGACCTGGGAATGGGCGCTTTAGGCGACTGGGGAGCGCATATCATAGATACGGTGCACCAGTTCCTGGAACTCGGATTGCCCTACGAAGTGAATCCGCTGATGCTGAAAGAGCATAATGATTATTTCTATCCGATGTCTTCCACCCTGCTGTTCCGCTTCGCAGCCAGAAACAGTATGCCGGCGCTGGATATCACGTGGCAAGACGGCCTGGACAATATTCCATCCGTTCCGGAAGGTTACGGCGTGTCGGAGGTAGACCCGAATATCCCTCCCGTTGCAGGCGGAAAACTGCAGCCGCTGAAACTTAATCCGGGAAAGGAAATATACAGCAAGACGCTGACATTCAAAGGCGGTTCTCACGGCAGTATGCTTTCTATCATACCCGAAGAAAAGGCGAAGGAGATGGCGCCGAAATTGCCGGAAGTTCCGAACTCTCCGTCGAACCATTATGCCAACTTCCTGCTTGCATGTCAGGGAAAGGAAAAGACCCGTTCGCCGTTTGAGATCGCAGGCCCGTTGAGCCAGGTGTTCTGTCTCGGCGTCATTGCGCAGCGCCTGAATACGAAGATTGAATTTGATTCCGTGAAAAGGCAGATTACCAACAATCCGTTTGCGAACGCACTGTTGGCCGGCGCTCCTCCGCGTTCGGGCTGGGAGGAATACTATAAAATTTAACGGTCGGAGGCTGTCTCAAAAGAGCATTTTACCGTCGCCCGTTTTGAGACAGCCTTAATTTATACTTCTTTTCATCGTCATTGCGTTCTCACTCCCCCGTCACTGCGCCCGCAATGACGGAGAAAGGAGAAATTATATCGGCTGTATGCCGGATTTGTATATCATTTATATCATGAAAAAGAACGATTGGAATAAAAAGAAATTTATCGGATGCATCCTGTTTCTCGCCATGTGCATTGCATGCTCGCGGGAATCAGCGGTTGTCAATGATTTGCGATGCGAGTATTTAGTCAATCCGCTTAGCGTGGACACGCCTCATCCGCGGCTTGGCTGGAAGCTGGCGGGCAATGAGCGGGGATTGAAGCAGACGGCGTATCAGATACTTGTGGCTACCGCCGAAAAACGGTTGCAGGAGGGAGAAGCCGACCTTTGGGATTCGGGCAGGACACTGTCGGAGAATCAGGTATCCGTAAGGTATGCGGGTCAGGATTTGACCGGACGGAAGCTGGTTTACTGGAAAATGCGCATCTGGCGGAACGGCGGCGGCAAACCGTCCGCGTGGAGTGAAACCGCCTGTTTCGGCGCGGGATTGACGGAAAAAGAACTTCAGGCGGCCGACTACATCGCCTTTCCCGAAGATAAACTGCCGCCGGAGGAGAAAGAGGCAGGCATAACAAGTCCGCTCCTGCGGAAACGTTTCGAGTGGGAAAAGGAGGGAAAGGCATTGCTGTACGTCAATTCGCTGGGATACCACGAGGTATACGTCAACGGCGCGAAAGCAGGGGAGCAGGCGCTTGCCCCGGCCGTTTCGCAGTTCGACAGACGGTCGCTGTATCTCACCTACGACGTGACGTCTTTGCTGAAAAAAGGCAGTAACGATTTGGTTATATGGCTGGGGGCAGGCTGGTACGAACCGGGACTTCCGGGCGTGGTACATAAAGGCCCTGCGGTAAAAGCGCTTCTCGAAGTGAACAGGCAGGGTGAATGGGCCAGCCTGATACGGACGGACGGACAGTGGCAGTGCGCCGAAAGCGGTTATACATCGCTCGGTACATGGAGGCCGCATCAGTTCGGAGGCGAGCGGATGGACGCCCCGGCGGTGAGCGGTATGAAAACCGCTCAGTTAGACCGGTTGAAATGGTATCCGGTCGAAAAGGTAAACGTTCCCGCCCATGCCGTAACGCCGCAAATGGCCGAAAACGACTTTGTTGCGGAAGAAATCTCTCCGGTCAATATCCGTCAGCTGTCCGACAGCGTGTGGATAGCGGATATGGGAAAAGTCTTCACCGGCCGGGCAAAAATAAAATTTCACAACCAGCCGGCAAACAGGGAAATACGGTTGCACTACAGCGACCACCTCAACCGGGAAGCGACCCGTCGCGACGAACGCCTTGACGGAGAAGACATCGTCAACCAGAATCAATACGATTCCTACCGCGCTTCGGGCAAAAGCGAAGAAACATTCTGCAGCCGGTTCAACTATCACTGTTTCCGGTATATTCAGCTGTCCGGGCTGTCCGCCGCACCCCTGCCTGAAGATATTACGGGTCAGGTTATCCATACCGGAAACATGCGGCAGTCGTCGTTTCAATGCTCCGATACCGATATGAACGCCATTCACGGCCTTGTGCAGTGGACGCTCCGAAACCTGACGGTAAACGGCTATCAGGTGGACTGTACTCATCAGGAACGGCTGGGTTACGGCGGCGACGGACTGTCCTCGGCCGTCACGGCGCAAACGATGTTCAGCCTCGCTCCGACGTATGCCAACTGGCTCGCTGCATGGAGCGACTGCCTCCGTCCCGACGGCGGATTGCCGCATACGGCCCCATGCCCCTATCAGGCCGGCGGAGGCCCTTACTGGTGCGGCTTTGTCATCCTGTCGCCCTGGTCGCTGTATCTTCAGTACGGCGATTTGTCGTCGCTCGAAAAATACTATCCCGTCATGCAGCAGTGGCTCGGTTATGTGGAACAGTACAAAGTGGAGGGACTGCTGCAGCGATGGCCGGAAGTGGATTATCGCAATCACGGCTGGTATCTCGGCGACTGGGCTGCACCCGCCGGCGTCAATGTTTCCGACCCCGGGTCGGTCGAAATAATCACGAACAGTTTCATCCGTATATGTTACCATACCATGGAAAAAATCGCCCGTTTGCTGGGGAAGGAGGAGGATGCACGTCTGTATGCCCAGCAGTCGGATACCCTGAAAACCCTGATAAACGAACGCTGTTTCGATGCCGGGAAAAACATTTACGG
>JAIRYY010000067.1 GCA_031267485.1 Tannerella sp. | reverse complement strand
AGGAAAGGCGCGGGCGCTGTCCGGTTATCCCCGTCGGCCGTCGCCCATACCGACCTTCCGACGGCCGGGGTATAGCTTTCCATGCGCAGCCGCCAGTTTCTGCCCGTATTCCCGGCGGGCGGGCAAAACTCCCAGCGTATCTCGCGGATATACGGTTTTTCGGGATTTGTAGCCGGCTGCACGAATGTGAGGCTCAGGTAAGTGGGGAAATTGGCCGCCGTCACGTCATTTGTACCCGTTACCGCCTTATATCCGGCGTACATCATTTTCGTCCGGACGGAAAACGGCGGCGTCAGCGGGACGCCTGTCATGCTGCGGCGTAACTGCGGGTTGGCGGAGTTGCTTGTCGCCGGCACCCGTACGATCTTGTCCGTCGCGCCGTTAACATTCAGGTCTTCATAAGCCAGCGTTGTGTTCGAACTTGCCCATCCGGCGGGATTTTTGCTGCCGTAATCAAAATCCTCGGCGAAATAGCCGGTCACCAGCATTTTTGTCTGGCGAACATCCGAATCGCTGCCTGTACGCGCCGTAACGGTTATGAGGTATTCGCCCGGTTTATCCGGCGCTATCCACAGGTTCTCGAAAAGATGCTGCGTGCGGACGCCGTCAAACTGCCCGCCCGTACATTCCCAGTCGTACGTCACGTGATGCAGGTTCGCGTCAACACCCGTCCATACCTGGACTTTCTCGCCGAAATAGAAATAATCCCCCGCCTTGCCCAGCGTGAATATCTCTACCGGTTCGTTTTCACATGCGGCCGTTAATGCCGCCGCAAATATCAAAATAATATATTTATTCATATCCTCTGTCTGTTTAAACGGTTAGTACTAAAATAAAACATTATGTCCCGGCGGTGAAAACCACTGGTCTACCACGTGTATGAGTCCGTTCGTCGCAATCAGGTTATGCGTGCGCGGGACAACCATCAGGAGCGGCACGACCGTCGTGCTGCCGGCAACGGTTACGCCCGGATTCCCCGCATAATTGTTGATATACAGGAACGCTTCGCGTCCGTCGTACATGTAGATGTTGATCTTTGCGGTGTCGCCGGATGCGTACGTGTCGTACCATACAGGCGTGGACGCGGTGTAGCCGTAACCGACCATATCCCTGACGACATGATATTTCAGCAGTTCGGCTATCTGCTGTTTCGGATACTGGTCCCAGCCGGACGGCAAAATCCACTGCCCGTCGCGGTATATCCTGTTAATCATGAAATAGGAACCGTAGCGGACGATGTTCGGAGGATTGTTGGACGGAGCGGCGGTAACGACGCTCGACTGAATATCCGTCAGCGCCGTGTTGGTCAGCAGCAGATAGGTGTTGCCCGGCTGCCGGTACATGTCCTCAATGCCGGGTTCGATATCCCTCACATATTCGATGGCCTCCAGCAGCCCGGAGAACAGGTCGGGACGCGAATGGATGAAATCCCATGCGTCCATGCCCAGTTCGGCTTCATAGCGGGAATGTTCGTAATCGTAATCTTCCTGCAGATCCAGTCCGAACAGCGTACAGCCGCCGGTCGTCGCCATGCATAAAGCCGCGCAAAGCGGCAAAAAATATTTCTTCATTGCTTTAAAGTTTAAGATGTTTTCTGTTTTTATTCATCGTACGGCGGATTCTGGTCGCCCCTCAGCGCCGGATTGGCGGTGAAAGCCCCCGACACAATCGGGAAAAAGATCCGGCCCATATTATCGCCTTCAAAATTGACAAAACCCGAAGCGCTGTTATTCATTTTCGACTTCAGATAGCCGTAATAACCGGCGTCCGGTATTTTATAAGGCTGCGTTCCGCCCTCGTCATAGTAAGGTTTCGTGAAAGCTGTCCGTCCCACGCGGCAGAGGTCGAACCAGCGTTTGCCTTCGGCCAGAAACTCCAGCTGGCGTTCGTCGACGATCGCCTCCTGCAGTTTTTCGCCCCTGTCGGCAAATCCGTCATACCAGGCCATGAAATTCGTCGGGTCGGCCTCCTCGTCCGGCGCATATCCCACGCGCGAGCGCACTTTGCGCAGGATTTCGAGCGCTTCGTCATAGCGTCCGGTCATCGCCAGCGCTTCCGCCCGCAGCGTCATCACGTCGGCATACCTGTACAGCGGCATGTTCGTGTTACAGACGTTCGTGGCCTCGTAAATAAACGCGCCGAGATTGCCCAGTACGCCGCTCGGCCCGCTCGGAGCTGCGGGATCCCACGGGACGCACTTCCCGAACTTGACGGCATTTGCGTTTGACCCCGATTCGCCTCCCGTCTCGTAGCCCTCCGTACTTTTGTACTGTACCGTATCGAAACAAAACCACCAGCGTGCGTCCGAGCCGTCCGGTTCTTCGGGGTTATACCGTTCCCACAGCCTTTGGAAGATAGCCGGTTTTATTCCCACATTGCTCGTATTGCTGCTGCTGCCCAGGCGCGAGGCGTAACCCATTCCGCCGTTATATTCGAGGCTGTTCCAGTACATGACGAAAATATTCTCGGTAGCTTTCGGGTCGGCGGGATTCGTGAAGAGCGTCTTCCAGTCGTTCGGCCCTGCAATCCATGTGATATTTGTGTTCATCATCACCGCGTCCGAGGCTTCTATCACCCTGTCATATTCCTGAAACCATGCGTATACATCCGTCAGCAGGGCATATATGGCCGTTTTGCTAAGGTAAAACTTCCGGGCCGGATCGGCTGAAAGGTCGGCAATGGTAGCGAGCGACGTTTCGGCGTCCGCGATGATGCGCTCCCTGACCTCCGCGACGGACGAGCGGGGATATTCGGTCTGCTGGTTCAGCCCCTCCACCGTCTCGGTGATGAGCGGCGCCCGGCCCCAGATGCGCAGCGCATAAAAAAACATCAGCGCCCTCATGCCGTAGCACTGCCCGATATATTCCCGGTAAACGGAGGCGGAGCCGTCGATGTTTTTTTCCACCATGGCCGGCAGGTATTTAATGCCGAAATTGCAGAGCGAGATGGTCGTATACAGTTGCACCCAGCTCGTCGCACTGTTTTGGTTCGTACTGCTCAGCTGGTTGTTCAGCATAATCGTCTGCGCCGTTCCCGTGCCGACGCTCCGGACGTTGTCCGAACGGTATTCGCCCCAGTCGAACCAGTTGTTCTGAAGCGTCTGCTGCATTTGGTGATATATTCCCGCAATCCAGTTGTCGGCGTCTTCCTTTGACTGCCAGTAGACGTCCGGTGACAGGCTGGATACCGGCTGCTGATCGAGGAACTCGTTGCATCCGCCGGATAACAGCAAAGCTGCGGCGATGAATCCGTAAATACGTAAAGTCTGACTTATTTTTTTCATAATGCATATTTTGAATTGAAAGTTGAAAATTACTTTTTTTTAGAAAGCTACCGTGACGCCGAAACCCATTTCCCTTTTCCGGGGATAGCGACCGTTGTCGTTTCCGGGTTTCAGGACGCTTGTCTGGGAGACTTCGGGGTCGAAGCCGGTATAGTTTGTCCATGTCAGCAGATTATTCCCGTAGACGTACAGTTGCAGGTTCTGCATCAGGGCTTTCCGTATCCACTGTTTTTTGAAACTGTAGGAAAGGCGCACGTTCTGCAGCCGGATGAAAGAGGCGTCTTCGAGGAAATAATCGCCGCCCCGCCGGGTGTTGTAGGTGTAATTGCCCCTGCGGTATACGTCGGTATTCTGGCCGGGATATTTCCACATGTTGAGGACGAAGTAGGGGTCGGGGGTGACGTTCGTGGTGGCATACAGCGCCCTGTTCCTTTTATCCTCGTTATACACGTGCGCCCCGAAACTTGCGTAAAAGCTGAACGAAAGGGTAAACTCCCTGTACCGGAAACTGTTTTGCCACCCGGCAAACCAGGAGGGCTGTCCGCTGCCCAGCGCCTGCCGGTCTTCGTTGCCGACGTCGCCGTTGATGACGCCGTCGGCGTCCGGCAGTTCCTGCCAGATAAGGTCGCCCGCGCCCAGTACGCTTCCGCTGGAAGTCTGCTGCCGTACCGTGCCGCTGTACGTGCTGCCGTCGGGCATCCGGTATCCCAGCAGGGTCGGGTTTCGCTGCTTGTCGAGAGTGACGTTGCCAAATTCGTCGAGGGCGAAGACAGGCGTCAGCCTTGTTTTGTAGTCTTCCGTCCAGGCGTTCGATTCGTTGTAGGCATATACGCCCGACTGCTTCCAGCCGTAGAACGTGCCGGCTTCGGTTCCTTCGCCGACCCACCAGATGTCGTCGGCGCGGTCTCCTCCGGGCAGCGTCGTTATCCGGTTTTTGTTTGTCGACCATGAGGCGGTGGTCGTCCACGAGAAGTCGCGGCTGTCGAGTACCGTGTACGCGAGCATCAGTTCGATGCCTTTGTTCTGCACCCCTCCCAGGTTCGTCCTCACGCCGCCGGAATAGCCGACTTCAAACGGCAGGTCGGCGTCGTAGAGCAGGTCGCTTGTGTTTTTGACATAATAATCGCCCGTAAAAGTTATTCTTCCGTTCAGGGCGGTGACGTCGATACCGGCATTGTACTGTTCGGTGACCTCCCATTTCAGCAGGGGATTGCCCATTTTGGAGGAGGTTCTTATCCCGCTCTGGTTATTGTAGGCATAGGCTCCGAGTACAAATTCGGTTTGCGCGTCATAGTCGCCGATGGCCTGGTTCCCGGTCATGCCGTAGCTGGCGCGCAGCTTGGCATCTTTGAGCCATGCGTCCGACCAGTCCATGAACGTTTCGTCCGAGAAGCGCCATGCCACGCTGATGGAGGGGAAATATCCCCACCGGTTGGCTTTGCCGAATTTGGAGGAGCCGTCGGAACGGATGGTGGCATTGACGAGGTAGCGGCTTTCGTAGTCGTATCCCAGCCTGCCGTAGAAGCCTGCCAGGGCGTTGGCCGTCCCGTTCGTGTAGGTGTCGGCGGGGAGCAGTTCGCCGGCCACGTTCATTGTCGTAATCAGTTCGGTCGAGAAGTTCCTTCCGCTGATGCGCATGTTTTTGATGTCGTTTTTCTCGAATGTGCCTCCGGCGAAAAGCTGCAGGTGGTGCCGTCCGAACATGCGGTCGGCGGCCAGCAGGACGTTCCCCTGCATGTAGCGGGAGAGACGGGACGAGGATGTACCGGTGTTCAGCGGCGGAGTGGCGGTCTCGAGCAATTTCGAGTTGAAGGTTTCCGTGTCGTCGTAACCGATGTTGAGGGCGAAATCTCCGTGCACTTTCAGCCAGCCGGTCAGCTTGTAATCCATATCCTGGTAGACGGTAACGCGGTACTGCCGGGTTTCATTTTTCCGGAGATACGCTTCCGCGACCGGGTTTTTACGCCCTCCGTTGTCGTACATCCATGTCCCGTCGGGATAGTAGAGCGTGAAATGCGGCGGACGCTGCAGCGCCTGCTGGATGACGCGCCCCTCGTTTGTGTTGTTTTTGTCCGTGTAGGCGACGCTGAACTGGGTATTCAGCGTCAGCCGGTCGGTTGCCAGGTAGTTGATGTTGTACCGTCCGCTCAGGCGCTTGAAAAACGTGTTCAGCACAATCCCCTCGTCGTTGAGATACTGCGCGCTGCCGCGGTATTTCAGTTTGTCGGAGCCTCCCGACAGGCTCATGTCCACCTGGTTGCGCACGGCGGTCTGCGTCATCAGGTCCTGGTAATCGTTGTCCGCATTGCGGTTGAGCGCCGTGGAATCGGTCGGGTAGGGGGCCAGCCCGATGGATTCGTTCCCGCGGGTAGCGTTCGAGCGGTCGAATATTTCGCGCTCCAGGCGGTTAGCCTGCGGAATCTTGTGCGACAGGCGGCTGTAACTGTTCAGGTATTTCACCTCCAGACGCGGTTTGCCCGTTTCACCCTTTTTCGTGGTGATGATAACGACGCCGTTGGCGGAGCGCGACCCGTAGACGGAGGCCGACGCCGCATCCTTCAGTATCTCCATCGAGCGAATGTCGTCCGGGTTAATGGCGCTGATGTCGCTCATCTGTATCCCGTCGACAATATACAGGGGGTTGACGCCCGCATCCGAGAGTGTGGATGCGCCGCGGATACGCAGGGTCATATCCCCTCCGGGCGCGCCGGAAGCGCTCAGCACCTGCACGCCGGGCGCCACGCCCTGCAGCGCGTCGAAGATGTTTACGGCCTGTTTGGCGGAAATGGTCTTCTCGTCGACGGAGGTGATGGAACCTGTGATGTCGGTTTTTTTCTGCGACCAGTACGTGACAATGACGACTTCGTCAAGTTCCGTGGCGCTTTCCTCCAGCGTGACGTCTATCTGCCGTTTCTGGCCGACGGCGATTTCCCGTCCCGCGTATCCGATATAGGAAAACGTCAGTACGGACTTTTCTCCCGGCGCCTGGATGGCGTACCGTCCGTCGGCGTCGGTGATGACGCCCGTCTGCGTACCTTTCACCGTGACGTTCACTCCCGGCAACGGCTCGCCGTCGGGTTCGGTCACGACGCCGGTAATACTGATCTGTGCCGCTAACGGCAGGCTTGCCGCCGACAGCAGGCACACGCACAACATCCTCCATGACCGCATGAGGGCGGATTTAAGGAGGGACTTTTTTCTTTGTTTACAACATGTGACATTCATAATTTAAAATGGTTAATAGAAAATTGTTATTTATAGTACTCTAATCATATCCTGTTTCCGATTTTTATGGACGCCCGCAAGAGGCGCCCTCGCCAGTCACCAGTCATTAATCACTAATCATTAATCACTAATCACCAATCATTAATCACTAATCATTAATCACTAATCACCAATCATTAATCATTAATCATTAATCACTAATCATTAATCACTAATCACTGATTTCCGTTTTTTCTGTCGCGCAGCTGTGCGTGATACAGGCTTCGGGGAGTGACGATCCGGGCGGGATGTTCTATCCATCCGTCCCCGACCGGCGGCGTCCCGGTGTCGGAGAAGCTGCTCCGCGAGACGTTGTTGATGGACTGTATCGTATGTTCGCGGGCAAAGCCGGCCTGCTGTCCGGTGACGGCGCCGCCGCTTCCGATGACGAAGTTCTGCGCCGTGGGCGGCTGCATGATCATGATAACCGGGGCGCTGCAGTTCCAGAAGACGACCTGTGCGCCCGACCAGCCGTGTCCCGAACCGAACCAGCCGCGGTTGACCGAGAGCAGCGAACCTTCCGGGCCGCGGATCGTGATGTTGTCGTACAGGCAACCTGCCGACCAGCGCTGATGGGGTTCGCTGGAGGCGAAAGTCATGTCGCCCGACCCGTCTACAAAGGCATTCGGGCCGGCCACCGTACTGCCGAGCACAAACTCGTGACGGTGATAGCTGGCATAACACCGCTCAAAGAGAATCATCTGTCCCGATATGCTGAATGCATACCGCCGCCCGCCGGTAATCTCCGATGCCGGGTGGAGGGCAGACAGGTCCTGTCCGGTGACAAATTTCGACGGGTGTTCCGCGCGGACGCAGCAGTCGAAATATTCCACATTTACGTCCCTGACCCATACGTTTTCCGCCGCGCGAATGGCGACGAACACGTTTGCATGGTTCTCGTCGCCCGCATACAGTCCGATATGGCGGTTATAGAGCCTTATGCTCCCGTCGTGCGCCGAGAGTCCGCAGATATGCTCCACACCGCAGCGGCCGATGCGTTCCGGGAACCTGTATTTGAAAATCACTCCGCCGCCGTATTCCTTCTGCAGCGCATTGGTCAGGGGAATGTCGAGCGTGACGGCGTCGCCCTCGACGGCGACAACCGTGCGTTCGAAATTCAGGTCTTTCGAGCCCGGCTCCCACTGGCGCGTGCCGTTCATGTCGGCCTGCCCGCCCGATTGCCGGAACCGGCGGAACGCGTCGTCGGTGGATTCGCCGGATAGCGGCCGGGGAGGAATGGAGTCCATGCCCAGCGCCCTGATCCATCCGTCCGTGCTTGGACGGCGCACGACGACGCGGTCTCCCGGCCTGAAATGCGCGGAAGCGTTGCCGACATGCACCACCCGCGTGCCCGACGGGACATAATCGTCCGTAATGGCCCGTTCCGATTTTGCCACCGGACGGAGACTCGCATTCACGCCGATTTCTATCACCGGGTATTTGTGCGGCGAAGTGGCCAGCAACACCGTCCCGCCGAATTTGCCGCTGCCCCCGCCGCGCAGCACGATGCCGCCGGCGACGATGCGCAGCGGCGAGGCGATGCGGTAAAGCCCCCTTTCCAGC
>JAIRYY010000063.1 GCA_031267485.1 Tannerella sp. | reverse complement strand
CGGATGACCGGACATCCCGGTATGCCGATGTCATGCCCCAGGATGAAGATGCAGTATATCTGACGCGCCTTGCGGTCGTCCTCGCCGCCGTACATGTTTTCAGGGTTCTGGTAGTGTATCCCCAGGTAGCGGCGGAAACGCATGATGTCCGACATCAGCTTGGCTTTCTGCAGCTCGATCACCACCGTTTTGGAGCCGCCCTCCGGCGTGGCGATGCGCGCCGAAAAGTCTATCCGGCAGACCGTATAGTTCACCTCCGGCTTTTCCCGTTTCCCGTCTTTTTCATCCGGTTTGCGGAGGGTGTACTCCTGTGCGGCAAAGTCCAGTTCCACCACCTTTTCCTGAATGACGGCCGAGAGGAAAGCCTTAGCCACCCGGTTGTCCTCCATCATGAATTTGAAGACCGTATCGTAAATGGGATTCGCGATGTGCATAATATTCTGTTTTTAAAGTTATCGGTTGCAAAGGTAAGTCATATTCGCAAATAAATGAAAACCCGGCCGAAAGAAAATTTCAGACGGCGCCTGTGCCGCCATATTTCACGATTTCGTCAAAAGTCAGTTCCGGCTTGATGTTCAGGATTTCATTGTGTTCTTCCGCGTATTTATTGTAGCATTGCAGCGCCTGCTTCTTTTTGCCGAGTTTGTAGAGGATGCCGCACTTCAGTCTGACGGCGGATTCTTCCAGGCTATCCTGTATCAGGATGATATTCGCAATACTCAACAACAGCGGCAAGTCTTTTTTGATGTCCGGGTGTTCCGTCAGGTTCAGCATAACTTCGATGAAAGTGTTGACATACGCCGTCTTATAATTGTCAAACCATTCGGATTCGTAGAGCGGCAGCAATTTCCCCTTTTTGGCAATCCGCAAGGTCGTGAGGAGCAGTTCCCTGTCCAACGGGGCATTTTTTCCGATAAGGCTGATATTATTCATCACCGTTTCATAATCACAGAAAATCGTCCCCCGCTCGTACGACAACATCCAGTAATCTTTTGTCCGGCACAGCCGGATATTGCCTGTCATATTCAAAATCGGGCGTAATTTATTGAAGTACACATTCCGGTTGTTCTGTGCGCTTTCGTAATCCTTGTCGGGCCAGAGGCTTTTCTGCAACTCGCCGGAAGTGATGCCTTTGCCGCCGTCCATTGTCCGGAGGTACAGTATGATAAACATCTGACTGAGGATTGGCGTGAACAGGCCGGAGATGTTTGCGCCTTTTGAATCCAGGACTTCAAACACATTCAGCAAATGAATGGCAGGATATACCGTTTTATGCTCTTCCAGCTCCACCATCACATTCTTATCCGGTTCATCGTTCGATTCGATGGTTTTCAGTACGGAACGGATGCGTCTCGCTTTCATGATCCGCTTTGCCGCCAGGTATATCACGATGGCGGAGGGGATGAGGATTAGCAGATATATTGCATGGGGAAAGGCCGTCGTATCGTTTTCCGCCTGCAGTGTATCCGCCATGCTTAGGGGAGGGTAGGCGATTGAGTGGATGTCAATCCTGCTGTCGTTTCCATCCATGTACGAAGTGACGGCAAAGAGCGCCGAGCTGTCCGACGGGAGGAACAGGTCGCAAAGCGACTCCACGTCGTTGAACAGGAACGGAATCGGATTCCCCAGCCGGCGAAATTCGGGCGCCTGCAGGCTGTATTCGTGCAGGAACGCCTGCGTTTCGAAAACATTGTTCGGATAGGACAACGTGTAGAACGTCCGGTTCGCCTGGTTCACGACCAGCGAGTTACTGTTCGTGAAATGCCTGTCGACCTGCGTCAGTTCCCAGATTTTGTCGACCTTCCGCGTATGGGGATTGATGACATGGAGGTCGTAGTAATTGTGCGGCGACTCGTATTGCTTTCCCGAAGCGTTGCCGAACCCGCCGAAACAGAGCAGCAGCGAGTCGCTCCATACACCCATGGCGGCAAGGTAACGGGGATGTATGACGGCAGACAGGTCTGCGCTTTCCCATTGACGCGCTGCTTCGGAGAAAGACTGCAGAAGCGCCGAATATTGATGAAATCCATACCCGCCAAATGTATAGACCGTCCGCTTTTTCCCGTCAAAATATTTGTTGTGGTGCATGAAATAATTTACAGCCAGCGAATCATCGTCATTGTTCCATTCCTTTGTGACAAAATCGAAACGCACCAGACGGTTTTTAGTAAATTCATACATAATCAGCCGGTCGGTAGCGCTGTCGTATATCATTTGATTAATCTTCAAGTCAAAAGGGATTCCGCGTTCGGATTTTATCGTACTTGTAATATCTTTTTCCGCATCATAAATATAAATGAGTTCGTCCTTGACGATGAAAACCCTCTTTTGCTCCCTGTCGAAAGCAATTTGGGGATATTGGCCTGCGACAGTGACCGTCGCACGTTTTTGCCACTCGGCGCGCCGGTCGATTTCCCATTCGCTGTTTGTCGCGATTGCTTTTGCCGACTTACATTCGTCGAAAACGCAGTCATCGCCGTGTTTATTGAGAATCCAGTGTCTTGTCAGCCGGTTCTTTCCGTCGAAAATCCGGACGTTTTTCAGGATAAGCGGCGCCACGTCAGTGGTGGCAAAACGGTTTTCACTGTTTCGTCCGAAACAGATGCCGAATGTTTTCAGCCGGCGGATATCATAGTTAGCCGATTTTCGATTTCCGTTGAGCGCAAATTCCAGCCGGTTCTTCTCGGTATCAATCCTTAGTTCGGCCTTTATCCATCCGTTTTGTGCGTTTGCCACCACTTCGGGGGTAATGAAATCCAGCAGCGTCGTATTTTCGGCCACGAGTACCAGGTTATTGGTTTCGATATTCGATATCAGGTCGATATTCGTTTCCCTGTCGCCTATAATCCTGAATATGTATCCGAAGATATCTGTTTCGCGCCTGATTTTAAAATCGAATGTCAGAGTGAAACCGCCCGGAAGCGAAAGCGGTCCCTCCGGAGTCAGATTTAACCCCGTCCTGCTGTCCTTGTCCACCGTAAAAGAACGGAAATGGAGTCCCTCCTCCACATGATCTTCCGTGCTGTCAGGCCACGCAAAAGATATTTGGATGAATGAGATTGACAGTAAAACAATCTTTCTAAGCTGTTTATTTATTTCCCCTGGTATCAATGTCTGATATATAAATTAATTATGTAGTGACAAAAATAATCATTTTCCCCGGAACAGGAATGGTTTTTGAAAAAAAAACACAAAAAAAGGTACAATGACGAAAAATACTTGATATATTTTCCAAATTAAGTCATTTTTTAAGCGCTTTTTTAATAGCCTGTTGTTTTCTTTGCGGAGAATTTTTAAAACTTGAAGTCTTCTTCATGGAAAATATGCATCATAACATTTCCCTGTACCGTACCTGCAAGCGCATGATAAACGTCCCGGAAAGGTTGCATAGAGACGCGATGTATCGCTTCTCTACCGCACATCATTTCTGCCCGCGCGAGTTTGCCGCCCGTGCCGGA
>JAIRYY010000048.1 GCA_031267485.1 Tannerella sp. | reverse complement strand
CCGCGCTTCGAAAGGATGTATCCGCATTGCAGGCCGCCCAAACCGCTTCCGATTATTACAACGTCATACATTGTAAATTAAGAATTAAAAATTAAGAATTAAAAGTTTTTTTCATCCGTTTCCGGAGGATGTCGGCAGAGCGCGTTTTTAGCAGCAGGCGGAAGAGGAACGGCTGCAGGGAGTAGGCGATAAGCAGCGTGGAGGTCATGCCGGTGAGCGTCGCCACGCCGATGGATGCAAGCGCGGGATGACGGGCGAACATGAGCGACGAGACGCTTATGATCAGGACTACGGCGGAGAGGAAGATGGCCGTCTTGTGATACGTCAGCAGCTTTCCGTCCTCGCCTTTCATGCCGGCAAGCAGCCCTTCCATCACGAAAATGCTGTAATCGACGCCTATCCCGAAGATGAACGTCGATATGACGATGTTGATGAGGTTGAATTGCAGCCCCAGCATCGCCATGATGCCCAGCACGATGTACCAGCTCATGCTCATCGGCAGGAACGCGATTAGCGCCAGCGGTATGCTGCGAAAGGAAAATATTAAGACCAGCAGCACGAAGAGCGAGGAGATGCCGAGTATCATGTTGAAGTCGCCGTGCATCAACTCAACCATGTTTGTGGTGTAATAGAACGGGTCGGCCACAATCACGTTCCGCTGCGACGCAAGGATGTCGTTCACCTCTTTCCGGTTCTCCTCCTCCAGCTGCACCGACGTGTAGACGAGATACATCCCCTGGGAGTGTTCTATCATGTTCGCCATAAGGCTTGCGGGCAGGACGGACGATTCGTAAACGGAGGAGGGCGCATAGTCTTTCGATATCATTTCGAAAAAAGGGTCGAACATCGCCGGGCGGAATCTGTTGGCCTCGCCTGCGGCAATCACGTCGCGTTTCAGTTCGTCCAGGCGTTCGCCGCTCCAGTAACTTTTCCATGCCGCGATGCGTTTTTCCTGTTCGGCTTCGGGCAATAAAATCGCCGACGAGCGGGTGTAGCCGCGTATCTTGCCGGCCGTCAGGAGGGAATCGCAGACGCGGCTCACTTCGATGTTGCAGACCAGCGCCGAATCCAGGTCGGCGGACGTGGCGGCATAATAGCTGACGGCCAGTCCCCGCGAGGTTTTTTCGGCATACAGCGCCGCCGACCGCGTCACGGACGGTTCGTGGTATCCGATGTTCCGCAGATTCGCGTCGAATTTGACGTCCGACGACGTGAACAGGCAGGCGACGAACACGACCGCTATCAGGACAAGCAGCCACGGCTGACGGTCGAGCGGACAGGTGTTGATTTTTTCGAGCACGGCAAAGGCTCTTTCGGAACGGCGGTTGTGGACATACGGGAACAGATGCGGGAGGAAAAGCAGGCAGGCCACCGTCGTCCCGACCATTGCCAGCGAGGCGAACAGGCCGAAGTCGCGGAGCAGCGCCGATTGCGTAAACACAAGTCCCATGAACGCTCCGATAGTGGTGAGGCTTCCGAGTATGATGGGCTTGACCTGATCGCGCAACACCAGCGCCGGGTCTGTCAGGTATTTGAAATGCGTAATCACATGCAGGCAATAGCTCAGCGCAACCCCCAGAATTACGGCGCCGATGCCAAGCGCCATCAACGACATCATGCCCTGCAGCAGGAACATGCAGGCCAGCGCAAGGAAAGCTCCGTAGGCTACCGGCAGCAGCAGCATCGGCAGCGTCGACTTGTTGCGGAAACAAATCACGATGAGCAGGCAGGCAAGCAGGAGCGAAAATCCCATTGTCAGCGCCAAATCCCGTTTTATCTGCCTCGAGTTGAACACGCTCTGAACGGGAGGGCCGTGAAACAGGACTTCCACGTCCGGATAAACGGCTTCCACCTGCCTGATCGCACGTTCTATCTTGTTGACAAGCCGGGTGCCGGTTTTGGAATCGAACGAGATGAAATTGGGCGACACGAAAACAAGCGCAACCGTGGTGTCGGAAGTAAACAGATGGTCTCCGTACGTCAGCCAGCTTCCCCCCAGCATTTTCTCCACGCCGAACCCGCCGCCGAACCCGCCGCCGCCGGTACCGTTTCCGCCGTTCCCGTCGCCGCCGCCGATGCCGGCAAAAAGAACGGAGCGCAGGTTAAGCGGGTCATAGCGCATGATACGGTATAGCACGACGCCCTCCGGCGAGGCTATTTTTTCCGAATTTTCCGCCATCTGCCGGTATATGTTTTCCCTGTCCGTCAGCGAATCCATCTTCCCGTACAGTCCGGTATCGAGCAATATTGGGACATTTTCCAGCGCATACGACAGTACCCGCTGCCGGATTTCATCGTCCACCCGGTACAGGATATCCCCCACATCGCCGTCCGTCCCGTCATATCTCAGCAGCGTATCGACAAACATGTCGCCTGCCTCAATCAACAAATCCGCCTCCGCAGCGCCGCTCCGGGAAAACAGCTGAACAAATATTTTATCCTTTACCTTGAGTTCCGAAAAGACCAGCCCTTCGGCCTTTGTGTCGTCCGTCGAAGGCAACAGTTTCGATATATCCTCTTCGTATGTGAGTTTCAATCCGAAGAAGATAAACAGTCCGAACGACAGAAACATCAATGCATAAAGAGCGGTTTTGCGTTTACGGAAGTAATTGAACAGGGTGATAAAGAAGACAGTCATTGCACGGGAGTAAGTTCGCCTTTAAATTCCACATACGTTGTCGTGCCGTCGCTCACCGTCGCGCGAACCCTGTACGCCGTTCCGTCCGTTTCGGACAGCTGCATGCGGATTTGTAACTGCGGCGCGGTTTGCGGCGTTATGACGGCCGGCAACCTGCATTGAGAGATATAACCGAGAAAAAGACGTTTCCCGGTCAGCAGCCCGGCACATTCCTTTATCATCTGGATGCTGCATACGCCGGGAGAAACAGGCCTGCCGGGGAAATGCCCGGCATAAACGCGATGTTCCGGCAACAGGGTCACGCGGAACAGGACGCCGTCATCCTCCGCCGTCCGTCCGTCTATTTTGTAATAATCATCAAGAAGGGTTATCATGACGGTTTGATGTAGATTTTCAACTGGCCGCAGGCGGCGACCTCTCCGTTGACTTTCGTCTCGGCCGTAAGCAGGGACACGCCGAGCGCTTCCGACACGACATGAATGTGCGTGCATAATCTGTCGCCGACGTGCGGCAGGAAGTGGATGCGGAACTTTCTGACTTCGGCAAGGAATCCTACCGGAGCGGGCCTGTTTTCGATTTTCGCCCTGTACCCGGCAAACGCCGAAGCCGACTGCGCGACATGTTCCACCAGTCCGGGCTCCTCAAGGCATCCCCTGCTGCAGAACATCGTATCGTCCGAAACGACAAGTCCCGTGTCCGCCTCCGATTCGGTAGCCCCGTAAAAAGCGTCGACCAGAATGGCCGGCTCGCGTTGCGGGATAAGTTCCTTTATGTCTTCTCCTCTGATTTCAGCCATTACTGTTTCTGTTGCATGCGGTCAAAAACAAATTCGTACAGCGAACCGAACGTCTGGATGTTTGCCACTTCAGCGCCTTTAATGCTGACGCTGAAATTTTCTTCAATCAATGCAACCATGTCAACAAGACTGAGGCTGTCGAGCTGCAGCGTTTTCTTTATGTTGGCGTCAGGCGTGATTTCACTGACCTCCACTTCAAATTCGTCGGCTAAAACTTTGTTTATTTTTTCTACTAATTTTTGTCTTTCCATCGATTGATTATTTTCTGTTTGTTTGTTTCAAAATTATCAATTGCCAAATGATTATAAATCTTTTATGATAAGCGTGGAATTTGTTCCTCCGAATCCGAAAGAATTGGAAAGGAACACATCGAAATGTTTCTCCACGCGTCCGGCCGGTATGTTTAATTTTTCGGAAGCATCGTCCGGATTTTCAAAATTCAGGTTGGGAGCGATGAAGCCGTTTTTCATCATCAGCGTGGAATAGATGATTTCGCTTGCTCCGGCCATCCACATCTCGTGTCCGGTCTGCGATTTGGTCGATGTGATTTCGGGCTTGTAATCGCCGAAGACGGAATCTATCGCGCGCGCCTCGTTCCGGTCGCCTACCGGCGTGGAAGTGGCATGTGCATTGACGTATCCAATCCGGCGTATGTCGATGCCCGATTCGCGAATCGCCATCCGGAGCGAACGCGCCGGACCGTCCACGTTCGGCACCGAAATATGGTCGCCGTTCGACGAGAAGCCGTAACCCAGCACCTCCGCAATGACAGGCGCGCCGCGCCTGACCGCAGATTCATATTCTTCGATAATCACGGTTGCCGCGCCTCCGCCGGGCACCAGGCCGTCGCGGTCGCGGTCGAAAGGACGCGAAGCCTTGGCCGGTTCGTTCTCGCGGACGGAAAACGCGCTGATTCCGTCAAAACTGCCTATGGAAAACGGATTGACCTCCTGCGCCCCGCCGCAAACGACGATATCCTGCAGGCCGTTCCGTATCAGCAGGGCGCCCAGTCCAATGGCATGCGACCCGCTTGCACAGGCGGCCGAAACCGTCATGTTCATCCCTCTCAGCTTGAACAGGCAGGAAAGATTCATCGTCACGGTGGAATTCATCGACTGGAAGATAGCTCCCGAACCGATGAGCGTCGTGTCTTTCTTCTCGCGCATCGTGTCCACGCTCCTTACGACGGCATCGGCGCTACTGTCGTTCCCGTAAAAGAGGCCGACCTCGTGCGAATCCAGATAATCCCGGTCAAGTCCGGCATTGGCCAGCGCCTCCGCGGTTGCCACATACGCATATTTGGCCTGTTCCGGCATGAAAACGCGCTGATTCCTGCTCAAAACGCTTTTCAGGTCGGGGACGTCCAGTGCGGCCGTCAACGCCGAGCGAAAACCCATTTCCTTGCGGACCGGGTCAAAAATAATACCCGACCTCCCATTGTACAACGAATCCCGAACTTCCGTAAGGTTTTTTCCCAGACAGGAATAGATTCCCATTCCCGTTATAACGACTCTTTTATTGCTCATTTTTTTATTTTAATATTTTACTTAATCGTTCATGAATAGCGGCGCGCAGCGTCCTCAATCCGCTTATTTTATCTGTTCCGTCCGCAACGGCGCGGCGAAAACGCATGTCCTGCAGCGTCCGGACGGCATATTTCCGGTAGTACCAGGCAAAAAGGCCAAGATACGGCAGCAGCAATACATACGCGGCCGCAACGGCAATATGGACGTACATCCGCGCCACGAAAAAAGTGAGCGCGTACAGTACCGGAATCGTTATCAGCACGCTCATCCCGAAAAGAAAGGAATTTTGAAACATCCTGTCTTTCATGCGGCGCGTAACGAGCAGAGGCGCTTTGTAAATGATTATATTCGGCCACAGAGACAGTATCCATGCAGGCAGCAGGACAAGCAGCGCAACGGCCGACGCGGCAATCATGCCCCGGCCCGGAACGCGGTCGAACTGTCCGTCGCGTATGTTCAGCCCCGCCAGTTCATCCCTCAGCCGGAGCGCATCGACGTAAATCTGCCGGACAAATGCCTCATCCTCCGATTTCGCGCCGTTCAGCGCCTCGAAAAAAGCGCGGTCGGAAAGCAGTTTGTCGGGCAGATAAGCGGCTCTGTAGCCATGCTCCGCCGCATATTTCCACCCGTACGTTTCGCGCAGGAAATCAATCGCCCCGTAATGGTCGAGGTCTGTAATATTCAGCATCATTCCCGCAATCTGTTCCCTCACGATGACATTCACCTGCCGCTGCGCCGTCCGCGGCTTGCTTTTGTACAGTTCGTAATAGGGCTTTATCGAAACGGGCGTGCCGAACTTGACGAGTACGTCCTTCTGAATGTCAAAATAATCGGAATAGTGATTGCACGCAGGAAGTATGAATATTTCCGTCCGGAAGCCGTCGAGTTCCGCCGCCTCAAAAGCCATTTTCGCATATCCCAAAGAAAAATCGCCGAGCCAGCGTTTGTCCTGATGTCCGCCTTCGGGGTACATCAGTATCGTCCGGCCGTTGACAAGCGCCTCCTCCGAAACATTAAATATTTCCCTGTTCTTGCCCAGCGACTCTTCGCCTTCGAAATCAAGGCGGTAGGCGGGCAGCAGACCCAGTTTCCGCAGAAATTTGTCGATAAGCGGATGCACTGCAAAGACATCCGCACGCACAATCGCGCCCGGTTTTCTGTCCCTGAACGACAGAATGACTGCCAGCGGGTCGTTCAGGCAATTTTGATGATTCGAAACAATCAGAACAGGCGTACCGTCCGGCGGGATGTTCTCCGCTCCGACGCGATAGACTTTCCTGTAAAAGAAAAGGTCATGCACCGAACGCAGATACGCGCGGAACAATCGATAAACCAAACCTTGCCTACTTTTTTCAGACTTTCCCATTACTTAAATTTTCACCAAAATGACTGCAAAGGTATAATTATTTGTAAAAAAAACGATAACCAACACGCTGTCAGGCATGCAATTTACGTTTTTTTCACCATTAATAGATAGGCATTTGCTATTTTGCACCATTTTCCATACCTTTGCCCCAAAAATCCGTGAGATTATTATGTTTGAAAATTTAAGCGAAAGACTTGAACGTTCGTTCAAGCTATTGAAAGGCGAGGGCAAAATTAGCGAATTAAACGTTGCGGAGACGCTCAAGGACGTGCGCCGCGCTTTGCTGGACGCCGATGTCAATTACAAGGTGGCGAAAAAATTCACCGATACGGTTAAGGATAAGGCGCTGGGGCAAAACGTGCTTGCTTCGGTAAAGCCGAGCCAGCTGATGGTCAAGATTGTGCACGACGAGCTGACCTCGCTGATGGGAGGCGCGGCCGTCGACATAAACCTGAAAGGCTCGCCGGCCGTCGTGCTGATGGCCGGGCTTCAAGGTTCGGGTAAAACGACGTTCTCCGGCAAACTCGCCAATATGCTCAAAAGCAAAAAGGGCAAAAACCCGCTGCTGGCCGCCTGCGACGTGTACCGTCCGGCTGCCGTCGAACAGTTGCGCATACTCGGCGAACAGATTGGGATACCGGTCTATTTCGAAGAGGGGAACAAAAATCCGGTGGAGATAGCGCAGCATGCCATCGCCGAAGCGAAGAAAAACGGAAAGGACCTGGTCATCGTCGATACCGCGGGACGCCTGGCCGTGGACGAGCAGATGATGCGGGAGATTGCCGCTATCAAGAACGCTATCCATCCGAACGAAATCCTGTTCGTCGTCGATTCCATGACCGGGCAGGATGCCGTCAACACGGCGAAGGAATTTAATGACCGCCTCGACTTCGACGGCGTCGTCCTGACGAAACTGGACGGCGACACGCGCGGAGGCGCTGCGCTTTCGATACGCACGATCGTCGACAAACCCATCAAATTCGTGGGTACCGGCGAAAAAATGGATGCGCTGGACGTGTTTCATCCCAAACGTATGGCCAACCGCATCCTCGGTATGGGCGATATCGTGTCGTTTGTCGAACGCGCCCATGAACAGTACGACGAGGAGGAAGCCAAACGCCTCCAGAAAAGACTGGCCAAAAACCAGTTCGACTTCAATGATTTCATAGGGCAGATTCAGCAAATCAAAAAAATGGGAAACCTGAAAGACCTTGCTTCCATGATACCGGGAGTCGGCAAGATGATGAAAAACATCGACGTGGACGAAAATGCTTTCAAATGCATTGAAGCAATCATCCGTTCAATGACTCCCGTCGAACGCGGCAATCCTGCCATACTGAACGGCTCGCGCCGCCAGCGCATAGCGAAGGGCAGCGGTACAACCCTGCAGGACGTGAATAAACTCGTTAAACAGTTTGACGAAGTGTGCAAAATGATGCGCACGATAACGACATCCAAGGGAATGGGAAATAACCGGATGCCCATGTTAAAAAGATAATTATCAATCAACAGTCATTATGGAAGAACAACCGTATAAAATCATGGACGGCAAGGCCGTAGCCGCAAAAATAAAGGAAGAGATAGCCAAGGAAGTGGCGCAGATAAAAAAAGACGGGGGGAAAATACCTCACCTCGCCGCCATACTGGTCGGACACGACGGAGGCAGCGAAACGTACGTGGCAAGTAAAGTGCGCACCTGCGAAGAACTTGGCTTCCGCTCAAGCCTCATACGATACGAGGACGACGTGACAGAAACGGAACTTCTCGACAGGGTCGCGGAACTCAACGGCAACGACGACATTGACGGCTTCATCGTCCAGTTACCCCTGCCGGAACATATCGCAACGCAAAAAATAATTGAAGCAATCGACTACCGGAAAGACGTCGACGGCTTTCACCCTATCAACGTGGGACGCCTCTCCCTCGGCCTGCCGTGTTTCAAATCGGCAACGCCCGCCGGCATAGCGGAACTGCTGAAACATTACAATATCGAGACTAAAGGCAAACACTGCGTCATCCTCGGAAGAAGCAACATCGTCGGCAAACCCGTGGCCATGCTCATGATGCAAAAATCATACCCCGGCGACTGCACGGTAACCGTATGCCACAGCCGCTCCGAAAACCTGAGAGACATGTGCGGCAAAGCGGACATCATCATTGCTGCCCTGGGCACGCCCGAATTTGTAAAAGCCGAAATGGTAAAAGACGGCGCCGTCGTAATAGACGTCGGAACAACACGCTTACCCAGCAGCGTCACCAAAAACGGCTATAAACTGACCGGCGACGTCGCGTTCAATGAAGTAGCCCCCAAATGCAGCTACATCACCCCCGTCCCCGGTGGCGTAGGCCCCATGACAATCGTATCGCTGATGCGCAACACACTGCTCGCCGCGAAAAAAGAAATATACAAATAAAAATATTCTTCGCTACCTATTTGCGAAATAAAAATTATCACTATCTTTGCAGCGCTTTTTCAGAAATACCGCCTCACAAAGGCCGTACTGTAAATTGCACATCGGTTTATACATGGTGATTGTAGCTCAGCTGGTTAGAGCATCGGATTGTGGTTCCGAGGGTCGTGGGTTCGAA
>JAIRYY010000344.1 GCA_031267485.1 Tannerella sp. | reverse complement strand
TGGACGCCAACGATATTGAAAATCTTTCGGTATTGAAAGACGGCGCGTCGGCGGCTATTTACGGTTCGAGGTCTGCCAACGGCGTGGTGTTGGTTACCACGAAAAAGGGCGTGATGGGTAAACCTGTCATCTCCTACACCGGAAGCATCGGTATCTCGGACGCCGCGGTGATTCCCGAAACGATGAACGCCTACGAACAGGCGCGACTCATCAACGATTCTTACGACATCCGGCAGTATGCACCCGACGATGTACGGCGTTTTGCACCGGACGAACTGGAGTATTACAAGACGCACAGTTATAACTGGATAGAAGACGCCTGGCAGGACCCCCTCCTGAGTCACCATTCGCTGAATGTAAGCGGCGGAAATGACCGGGTACGTTATTTTATCGGCGGTTCCTACTACCATGAAACCGGAATATTTGAAAACATGAAGTTTAACCGGTATAACCTGCGCGGCAATATTGATGCGAGTATCACAAAGAATCTGACCGCTTCGCTGAACCTGAACACGGATATGCGCAACGACCGCAAGCCGCTGTGGAAAAACGACGGCGGAAACGATAACCTGTACGACATGTTCGGCTGCTTCCTGCAATATTCGCCGCCCCTGGTGCCGTCGCATATCAATGGGTTGCCCGTGGGCAACTATGTGGAAGTGAACGCGCCCGAAATGATTTCGCCCCGCGCGGGATACAACAACCGCAGATATTCGAATTTCGATGCGACCGTTTCGCTGGAATACAAGGTGCCGTTTATCGACGGTTTGAGTCTGAAAGCACAGTACAACAGTTATGGACGACACAAATTTACAAAAGAATTCAGCCGTCCGTACGACATGTATATTTTCAAGTGGACAGGCTCGAACAACCACCTTCTGACAGACGAAGTAGAAAGCATCAAGACGCGAAACGACGGCGACTACCTGCTGGAACGGTATGATTTGGACAACAATTATCAGTTAAACTTCTTCATCAATTACGGCAAAACATTCGGCAAGCATGACGTAAGCGCTGTGCTTGTGTATGAGCAGTCGGAAGGAACGATTGACTGGTTCGACGGACGCAGGAATCTTTTTGTGTCTTCGAGTGTTGATCAGTTGTTTGCCGGCAGCAGCGACGTTAAGGATTCGCAGGTGAACGGCGGCGGCTCGGAAGAAGGGCGCTTGTCGTATGCCGGCCGCTTCTCTTACGGATATGCAGAAAAGTACCTGCTGGAAGCCTCTTTCCGCTACGACGGTTCGGTACGGCTTGCACCGGCTGAACGCTGGGGTTTCTTCCCGTCGGGTTCCGCCGCATGGCGCATATCGGAAGAAAACTTTTTCAAAGACAACGTGTCGTGGGTCAGCAATCTCAAGCTGAGAGGATCGATCGGTTTGCTCGGAAACGACGTCATCTCAAGCTCAAGCCAGTGGCAGTGGATGCAGCGTTACGGATTTTCGGACGGAGCGGTATACGGTTCCCTCTCGAAAGGCCTTTCGCCCAGCTCAATCGCCAATCCGTATCTTACCTGGGAAAAATCGCTGTCGTACAATGCCGGTCTGGACGCCGGGTTCCTGCAAAACAAGCTGACGCTTGGAATGGAATACTTCTACAAACATACGTATGACGTGTTCGGCAATCGCGAAGCGGTTGTACCTTCGACTCTTGGCGCCAACATGCCGAATGAAAACTACGGAGTGGTCGATTCGCACGGCGTTGAATTGGAACTGAGTTATAAAGGTAAAATCGGAAACGCCTTCAACTATTACGTCAAGGGAAATCTCGGATACGCCGTGAACAAGGTGACTGAAAAGGCAGAAGCGGAAAGCTTGCCGAAATACCGTTCGGAAGTAGGCTATAACTCCGACCGTTCGCGTGGTTACATTGCCACCGGTATCCTTCGTACGCAGGCCGATATAGATGCGCTGCTGGCCGAAATGCCGGACTATTCGTTTTGGGGGAACAAGCCCGAATTGGGACAGATGGTCTTTAAGGATATTCGCGGCGTCGATTCCGACGAACCGGACGGTAAGATTACCTCCGAAGACCAGGATTGGATTATCAACCATACCACTCCTCCCGTAAACTACGGATTTTCGCTTGGCGGAAACTGGAAGGGCTTCTCGCTGGATTTGTTCTTTCAGGGGATGGCCGGCGGCGACTTGATGATCGGCGGTCGCGCACGCAGCGTCAGCGCCCGTCCCGAACAGTCGAACTTCGCTTTATGGACGGATCACTGGACGCCCGAAAACATTAACGCGGAATATCCTCGCGCACTGGACAATTATGCCTGGGACCCGTCTACTTTCTGGAAAAGAAGCAGTTCATTCCTTCGGTTGAAGAACCTGAACCTGGCCTATTCATTCCCGAAACACCTGACGTCAAAAATCGGCGTCGACCGGCTGAAAGTGTTCTTTACCGGTACCAATCTGTTTCTGCTGGAAGACCATGTGAAACTCTTTGACCCGGAACTCGGCTCCCAAAACGACAATGACCGGATATTCCCGATCATGAAAAGTTATTCTTTTGGTATTAATCTTAGTTTTTAAGTGAATATGAAAACAAATATGAAAATAAAATTATTATTGTCGGGTATCTGTTTCGCCTTATGCCTGAGTTGTACGGACGTTCTTGACAAGAAAGACCTCGGAGCTATTTCAGAGAAAGATGTATGGAACGATCCGCTGTATGCAAAAGCATATCTGGATAAATTGTGCCGCGATAATCTGCCGCGATGGAATTCCAATGCCGGCGATGCTTCGGATGAAGCAGGCGGCGGAGATGCAACGATGTACGGACAAATGGGTCTCGACCAAACCGTGAGCGACTGGCATTATACCGAACTTCGCAAAATTAACATTTTCCTTGAGGAAATCGGCAGCGGAAGTATTGACGAGGCAACACAGCAAACATTGAGCGGACAGGCGCTGGTATTGCGCGCCTTGAGGTATTTTCAGATGGTACGGCTATATGGCGGCGTCCCGATGATTCTCAAAGCGCAGGATTTGGCGGAAGATTTGCACGTTACCCGCACGAAAACGTCGGAGTGCATACGGTTGATCGTAAAAGACCTGGACGACGCCATCGCTATGCCCGAATTTCCGTGGAAATGGTCGGGAGCAGACGCCGGCAGAATCTCGAAAGCGGCTGCACTGGCTTTAAAGGGACGTATTCTGCTCTACTGGGCAAGCCCGCAGTTTAATTCGAATAACGATTCCAAACGCTGGGAAGATGCTTACGCTGCCAACAAGCAGGCTGCGGAAGAATTGGCGGAAAACGGCTACGGTCTGTATGAAAATTTCGAAACGCTGTGGTTTAACGAAATGAACGAAGAAGTGGTTTTTGTTACCCGCTATCAGGAACCGGCTTTCACACACAACTGGGAAGCGGGAAACCGCCCGTACGAACCCGGCATGAACAACAGTAACTGTAATCAGCCAACTTGGGAAATGGTAAAGGCGTTCCCCATGAATACAGGCATTGCCATTGATGCGCCCGGTTCGGGCTACGACCCGGTTCATTTCTGGAAAGACCGCGACCCGCGCTTTGCCGCCACGGTAGCCTACAACAGTTGCAGTTGGGAGTTGAGCGGTTTGCCCGACAAGAAGCTCTGGACATTTGCCGGCGCGGTAACGGCTCAGCCTTCCAACACCGGATTCCATTGCCGGAAAGCCGTCAATCCCGAATATACCGCCTACTATGCGGAACGGAGCAGCACCGACTGGATTGAAATCCGCTACGCCGAAGTATTGCTGAACTATGCCGAATGCGCCGCAGAAACC
>JAIRYY010000343.1 GCA_031267485.1 Tannerella sp. | reverse complement strand
CCCGTCACCAGCGAGGAGGAACGACGAAGCAATCCAGGCGCAGGCGACGATCCGGAGACAGTCACGTGTCCGGCAAAACCGGTACCCGTCACCAGCGAGGAGGAACGACGAAGCAATCCATGCGCAGGCGACTACCCGGAGACAGTCGCGTGTCCTGCAAAACTTACAGACGAATCCTAAATATGACATTTAACCGCTTACTGTACTCATAAACGGAAAAACTTTCCTATATTTGCCGTGCAGTACTGATAAAATGATTTACCATGCCCGGAAATATAGTATTTTCAACCGTTATGGGTTCGATATTCATCCTGTTGTACAGCATCACCATCATCGGACTGGTGCTGCTGATTCTGCTCGAAAACCGCAATCCGCTGAAGACCATCCCGTGGGTCATCGTGCTCATTTTCGTGCCCGGTATCGGACTGGTCTTCTATTACTTTTTCGGCCGCGACCACTATCGCATGCGCATCATCTCCCGCAGAATCTACAAGCGGTTCATGAAGCAGATACCCGTATACCGGCTGCCGCACAACATGGGTGAAATACCGCCCGGCTACCTCCCACTGGCGCAGCTGTTGAACAAAAGCAACTATTCGGCCATCTTCCGCGGAAGCGATATTGCCGTATACACGAAAGGGCCGGACAAATTCAGCGCGCTGCTGGAGGACATTCACCGCGCGCAGCATCACATCCATTTCCAGTACTATATCTTCAGCGACGACAAAATCGGGTATCAGGTACGGCAGGCCCTCATCGCAAAAGCGCGCGAAGGCGTCAAGATACGTCTGCTGTACGATGATGTGGGCAGCTGGGACACAAAAAACCGGTTTTTCGAGGAAATGAAAAAGGAGGGCATCGAAGTATTCGCCTTTCTCAAAGTAGTTTTTCCCCTGCTTACGAGCAAGGTCAACTATCGCAATCACCGCAAAATCGTGGTCATAGACGGACGAATCGGCTACATGGGAGGGATGAACGTCGCCGACCGCTATTACGAAGGCAACAAACTGGGCCCCTGGCGCGACACCCATTTCAGGATTACCGGGCCGGGCGTGTACGGACTGCAGTCCTCGTTCCTTATCGACTGGCATGCCGCAAGCAACCTCATCATCAAAGGCAAGGAATTTTATCCCGAATCAAAAACGTATTCGGACATGAAAATGCAGGTTGTCATGAGCGGCCCCACAAGCCAGTGGCTCACCCTGATGCAGGCTTTCATCTTCTGCATCTCCAACGCAAAAAAATACATTTACATCCAGACCCCCTATTTCCTCCCCACGGAAGCCCTCAACCAGGCGCTTCAGATGGCCGCCCTCGGAGGCATCGACGTCCGCCTGATGATTCCCAAAATATCGGATACCCGGTCGGCCAAAATGGCAACCTTCTCCTACGTGGACAAAATGCTCAAATCGGGCGTAAAAGTCTTTCTGTACACCAAAGGATTCCTCCATTCCAAACTGCTCCTGGTCGACGACATGCTAAGCTGTTTCGGCTCGGCCAATTTCGATTTCCGCAGCTTTGAACACAATTTCGAGATAAACACGTTTGTCTATCAGAAAGATTTCGCCGTGAAAATGAAGAAAATATTCCAGCAGGACATCTGCGACTGCGAAGAAGTGACATACGCCGCCTGGCGCAAACGCCCAATAACCAACCGCCTCACCGAATCATTCATGCGCCTCTTCGCCCCGCTTCTTTGATTCGTGGTTAGTGAAATAGTGATTAGTGATTAGTGAAACAGTGATTAATGGTTAGTGATTAGTGATTAGTGATTAATGATTAGTGATTAATGATTAGGATTCGTCTAAAAATAAATAATACATCTGTCAAACACACGACTGTCTTGAAAGTCGCCGTCATTGCGAGGAGGAACGACGAAGCAATCCAGGTGCAGGCGACGACCTGGATTGCTTCGTCGTTCCTCCTCGCTGGTGACGGGTCCCGGCTTTTCAGACAGCCCCATGTAAAAAGAAATGATATGGTTATTTTTAGACAACTCCTTAGTGAAAGAATGATTAATTAACCACTAATCATTATCCATTAATCACTAATCATTAATCACTATCCATTAATCACTAATCACTATTTGGTGATTAATAAAAATGCTGAAATTCACGGAACCGTAAACGCGGCGCTGACTGAAATGGGGGATCTCCGAAAAGTCATTTTCTTTCGAGTGTTCCATCACGAAAATACCGTCATCCCGCAGCAAGTCCTTTTCCATCACGATACGCGGAATATCCGGCAAGGAACTCAGAGAATAGGGGGGATCGGCGAAGATGAAATCAAAAGACGCTTTTTTAGCAACGTTCAGAAAACGCATCACGTCTCCGCGGACGAGAGACAGGCCGGTTGCTTTCAACTCCCCGCGCACCTTATCGATAAATCCGGCATGAAACCGGTCCTGTTCCACCGCCGTCACCGAACGGCAACCCCGCGAAAGCATTTCAAAGGAGATACTGCCCGTACCGGCAAACAGGTCAAGGGCATCCAAACCGTCCCACCGAATCAGATTCGACAGCACATTGAACAGATTCTCCTTTGCAAAATCCGTCGTGGGGTGGGCTTTAAACGACGAAGGGACATTAAACCTGCGACGGCCGTATATACCGCTTATAATCCGCATTCGACCAAAGTTACGACATCCGCATGCATCTCCCGGTCGAGCGCCACCCGGTAGGTATCGATTCTGTACGGCATGAAATCAACATGCATCATATAATTCCCGATGACCGGCATGATTCTCTGGCAGATGGCTTTATCGCCGCAGAACGACATATAATCTTCGAGCTGGTTCAGCGAAAGCTGCTTGCAGACATACATGATGAAATAGACAATGTCGTTTTCGGATTCATAAAGAAAAGAGTTCATGAATAATACTTCCCCGTGCTCGAGACAGGCAATGTTCAGAATGGCGTTCTGCATGACGATGTATATCCGTTTGGGATAGCTTGCCACGCTCTGCTTCCGCCACGACAGCAGCATGGGCGACATGAAATGAATAAACCGGGGATTGATGAGCGAACGTATCATAAATTCGTAGGCCTCGTTGTCGATATCATACAGCAGTACGGCGCCGAACGGTTTCAGCGGCTGGAACAGTACCCGCCGATTTTTACCGGCCTGAAAACAGAAGGAAAAAAGCAAATCCCTGTTTCTTTCGGAAAAAACGCTGTCGGGAACCAGTGTGTATTTCTCCGAAACGGCAATCACATGCAGGGAATGATATACGTAAGACAGACACTCGTTGTTAAAAAACACCTCCTTCAGCGACTGCACCAGCGGCGTATCCCTGTCCAGTGCGACCGTCTCGGAGAAAAAACTCTCCTTTTCCGATGGTATATAGCCGGAAAAAGAAAGTCCATCCGGCCATAGCCGGATGGATGTGTGATAGTTCTCCGAATTATTAACATTCAGCGTGTCTGGAACACGTATTATCATGGCACACGTCTAAAATTGTTCCCAGTTGCCCGCGTTATTGTTTATTTCCATAATAGACCCCACGCGAAGTCCGAGGTAACGGTTAAGTTTCGCGTTTTTATCCTTGAGATTGAAAAGCAACTGCCTGTCAAGGTCGCCAAGATACACGTCGTATGGAACGCCACACTCGAAGACGGGAACCGTATAACCGGAGGTGGAACTCAACGTAGCCGTGTCAAGCAGGAACGTGTGATTTTCAAAACCGGGCACGTTACCGATAGCGGCCACATTAAAGCTCGATCCGAGAATCGTATCCTTGGCCAGCACCCAGTTCGTGTCGCGCCTGATAATCCCTTTCTTGACAGCTTCCTGTTCCGTCATGCCCTCTTTAAGCTGTTCGTCCGTCAATTCGCCTTCCTTAATCAGGAACGGAATCCTCACTTCATTAAGAAACTTCTGGAGTTCCCCAAAGTTAGCCGCATAAACGCCGTTCGCATTTTTATACCCGACCTGAGCGTCACGGATGTCAATCAAACGGTCTCTGATCATCGCCTCACGGATTTTTTGTTGCTTGTCAAAATCGATCGGCGTCAAAATACTCTGTATGCACAGATAAACAAGAGCTGCTATAGCTCCAAACAGTAAAATTCTAAGTGTAAGTTTCATAATAATTTTATATTGTTTTCTTCTATATTATTTCACCCCGCAAATATAAAAAAGAATATTTTAATAACTACCTTTATCGCCAAAATAATTTCATTTTTTTTATGATAAGCAATTTCATACTGGATAAAATATTCGAGTTTTTCCCGTTCAAACCTACTTCTGAGCAGGATTTGGCGTTGCGCGCGCTGTCGGAATTTCTGGTGTCGGGCGAAAGCGACAGGGTCTTGCTGCTGAAAGGTTACGCGGGGACCGGCAAAACGACCATGCTGGGCGCAACCGTAAAGATGATGGATGCCCTGCAGCAAAAGGCTGTTCTCCTGGCGCCCACAGGCCGGGCGGCCAAAGTGTTTGCCGAATATGCATGCCACGACGCCTTTACCATACACCGGAAAATTTACCGCCAGAAAAGTTTCCCTGATGAGTTTTCCGGCTTTTCCATTGCAGATAATCTTCATAAAGATACTGTTTTCATCGTCGACGAGGCCTCCATGATATCGAATGAAAATACCGGCGCCGCCATTTTCGGAAGTGGACGCCTGCTTG
>JAIRYY010000319.1 GCA_031267485.1 Tannerella sp. | reverse complement strand
CCATGTTGTCGGCAGACATTTCGTCGCGCCCCAGATAAGCGGATACGAACAGGCGGTTGTTGCCGTCGATGCGGTAGTTTACCTTTGCGTTCAAATCGTAGAAGTAGAGGCTGGTATTTTGCACATCGGGGTTGTCCGCCAGCTTCAGGAAGAGGTCGGCATACGTCCTGCGACCCGATACGATGAAAGTGGCTTTGTCGGAGAAAACGGGACCTTCCAGTGTCAGGCGGCTCGAAATAAGTCCTATCCCGCCCGTTCCGGAAAAGCGCCGGCTGTTGCCGTCCCGGGAACGTATGTCCATCAGCGACGAGAGCCGTCCGCCCGCCGAAGCCGGTATGTCGCCCTTGTAGAGTGTGACGTCCTTAATCGCATCATTGTTGAATACCGAAAAGAAACCCACTAAATGAGAGGCGCTGTACACGGTGGCTTCGTCGAGCATGATGAGATTCTGGTCGTAACCGCCGCCGCGAACGCTGAAACCCGAAGAGGCTTCGGAGGTTGCCTGTACGCCGGGCAGGAGTTGTATCGCCTTGATGACGTCCGTTTCGCCCATCAGCACCGGAATGTTTTTAATGGTCGCGGCGGATATTCTTTCGACGCTCATTTCTGCTGTGGAGACATTGGCATTTCTGCTTCGGGAACTGACTACGACTTCCGCCAGCTGCTGTGCATCGGTTTCCAGCGATATGTCCAATTTCCGGTTTTCCGACAAATCGACCTTTATTTCCTTGCCCGCATACCCGATGTATGAAAAGCGTAAGGCGTATTCGCCTGCGGGCAGGCTGATGGAGTAAAATCCGTAGCTGTTGGTGGTCGTTCCGGTCGTGGTGTTTACCACGCCAATGGAAACGCCGATAAGGTCTTCGCCGTTATCGGCGTCGCGGACATTGCCGCTGATAGTGAATTTCCATTCCTGTGCGGAAAGGCTGGAATGAATGAGAAGTAATCCCGTCAGGATAAAAAGAATGTTTAGCGTTTTACTCATATTGTCTTGCCCGTTCAACTGATAATCACCGTTTCTACCGGTCCTTTGGGTCCTTCCTTACCGTGTGCATTGGAGTAGCGGGCATAGATGTTCGCCTGTTTTGCCAGTTGCTCGATGGGAAATTCAACGACATGGTGGCAGGTGGACGAAAAATCCAGCTTGCGGTATTCACTTTCGTGCTGAGGTTCCTGCCCCACTTCGGTAACAGCAAGGTAGATGTAACTGCCGGTGGCATACTGAGGCTTTTTCTTTTTGCCGGTTTCGCTGTCGAGCGCCTCCACTTCGAGTCTCCGGGCGCCTGCCGGCTTGGCGAATACTACGGGGATTCTGTCCGGAATGCCTGCGGGCGTCCTTGTCGTGTCGCGTTCTTTGACGCCGAACACTTCCAAATCAGCTACGGGTACTGCCGAGTTGTAGCGGATGTTTTCGTTGAGGAACTTCCGCCATGCCGGTTCCAGCGCTTCGCGAGCGTCGTCGCGGGTGCGGCGTGCGCCTTTGGTAGCCGTTTCGGGGTTTGCCGCTACTGCTTCCGCCTCTATGTAAGCGGTGTAGAGCGGGGTAATCACGTTCAGCTTGTCGGGCAATACGCCGTAATTCGGCAGGCTGATTTGCGCCTTTGCGTAGGCGATTTTAATGTACTCTGTAAATCCCGCAATGGTTGTGGGAAAAAGATTTTCGGGCATAATTTTAATTTTTTAATGTGATACAATATTTATTCATTCAATTCTTATTAAATCTATTTTTCCGGTAATTACTTTTATTTTCCCAGTAAATACTTTTATTTTTCCGGTAATTACTTCCAAATTTCCGGTAGTTACTTTAAAATCTCCGGTAACTACTTCCAATTTTCAAGTTGTTACTTTTAGTTTTCGGGTAATTACCCGGACTTCTCAAGTTGTTACCTGAACTTCTCCGGTTGTTACCTAAAAACGGCGCAAAGGTACGGCAGGGAAAAATCCCCCAAAAGCCCTTTTGGATAAATTTATGTTCATTTAGTCGGATGTCATTTGCTAAAACCGGACTTAATAAATAATTTTGCAGAAAAAATTGTATGAAAAAAAGTATCTGTCAACTGAAAGGACAGGATGTTATAGAAAATCTTGATTGTGTTTATTCAATAGGTGAAGACGTCATCCTGATGGAAAAATCCGTTATTTCGATGGCGTTTGAGCATCCGTTCAAAATAGACATGGTTCATGTGATTATATCCGTAAAAGGAGTTATACGCGGCAGAATCAACCTCCTGTCTTATACGGCGGAATCGCCGTGCGTGACGGTTATTCTTGCCGGTCAAATTCTCGAATACGAATATGTGAGCGATGATTTTGAGGGAATGACTGTTATTATGTCCCAAAGGTTTACGGACAGCCTGAATGTTGAAGACGCTTTCGGAGCATTCAGCGCTGTCAGGGACAATCCCGTCATCCCCTTAACGGAGAATGCAAAGGAGGCTATGCTAAATCATTACTCGATGATGTACAGAACGATAAAGGCTGATGACAACCCTTACCGGCTGGAGATAGCACGAAACCTCACCAGGGCGCTTTTCTACGGCGCGGGATATTATTTCTACAAGAATGCCGTGGTCAGACAAAAAAGCGGGAACGAGGCACTTGTCGACCGGTTTATGAAGCTTGTTCAAGTCCACTTCAAAATGCACCGGAGAGTGGAATTTTATGCGGAAAAACTGAGTCTGACGCCCAAATACATGTCCTCGGTAATCAGGGAATGCAGCGGCAAATCGGCAGGCGAATGGATAGACGAACGTACCGTTCTGGAAGTGAAAACGCTGTTGAAAACAACCAATATGACCATTCAGCAGATAGCGGATGAACTTAATTTCCCGACGCAGTCTTACTTTGGGAGGTATTTCAAAAGGCTTGTGGGGATGTCGCCGAAGGAATACCGGAAAAGGTAGGTTATTCCGGCGAAAAAAACCGTTTTCACATCTCACACGCTTGGAAATTCCGGGATTTTCATGTAGTTTTGCATCCGTTTTTAAGAAAAATAATTATGCCGACAACTAAAATACAGAAAGTCTTTTTCGGACTGCTTA
>JAIRYY010000301.1 GCA_031267485.1 Tannerella sp. | reverse complement strand
CGCTACAGCTCCCTCCGGGAAGCGATGATTGACAATAAGTTCTTTATCCCCCTGACTTTCCGCGGAGGAATGTTCCCCCGGCTGGAGTACCGCTTCGACCGGGATTCGCTGTCGTTGTCCAAGGCGCTGCCCGCCGTAAGCTACCGGAACAGGCGGGCGGAAAACCTGTTCAAATACTACCTCTTCGGGAAATACCTCGACGATTTGGCCTACAGGCAGGTCATGCTCAGCGATCCCCGGAATTTCAGGTATTCGAAAAGGCAACTGCCCACCAAAGCCGTTGTCAAGCCCAAAAGCATAGACAAATCAGGCGAACAGGTCAGAATAGAAGTGAAAGCCTCGGTCGCCCCTCCCGAAACGGTCGATCCGGTCATCAAATTCATACCTGACAGGAAATACTGGACATCGTCGTTCTCGGCGGACATCAAATTCTCGCAGAACAGGAGTTCCGCGAACTGGTTCAAGGGAGAAATCGACAACATGAACATCTACACCAACGCCATTATCTCGTATAATTACAAAAAGGACAGAATATCGCTCACAAACACCCTATCCACAACGTTCACCATCAACAACGCACCCAACGACACGCTGCGCGACTATACCATCGGAAGCGACGAACTGCGCTTCCGCAGCAACTTCGGACTGCAGGCCATCGGCAACTGGAATTATTCGTCGTCCGCGGAATTTATTACGTCGATGGGCAACAAGTACGTCGCAAACACGGAGACGAAAAACTCCGCCTTTCTGGCGCCCTACACCGTCAATATCGGCGTCGGTATGACGTACAATGCCAAGCCGAAATTCAAAAAGCCCGGCCGCGCGCTCGACCTGAAGCTCTCCCTGGAGCCATTCTCCTTTAAATATATGTATAGCGCGGACCGGAAAATCAATCTTGGCGCTTATTTCGAAAAGAACGATGACGGGACGTTCCGGCACGAACTCAAGACTTTCGGCTCGACCGTGACCATGACCAACGATACGCGCTTCAGCAAAAGCGTCGCCTGGTATTCGCGCCTCTACTACTTCACCAACTACGAACGCATAATAAGCGAGTTTGAAAACAAGCTGGACGTGGCCATAAGCCGCTATTTTTCCACAACGCTGCACATCTACCTGCGCTATGACAACGGCGTGACCAAAGCGCCCGATTCCGATTCGTACCTGCAGGTGAATGAGCTTTTTTCGTTCGGATTCAGCTACCGCTGGTAGCTCTCCACTTTCAATCCGTAACCTTTAACAAAAAATATTACCCGTACATATCGTCCGTGTACATTTTAATTATTACTTTTGCCCCCGAATTGCAAAGTAGAGATTGCAATTTGAAGATTATGAAGAATGATATCAGACATCAAGGCATCGTGGAAAAGGTTGAAAAACACAAAGTGTTTATCCGCGTGGAACAGCAGGCGGCGTGCAGCGCCTGCCACGCACGTTCGGCATGCGCCGCTTCGGAGAAAAAGGACAGAATCATTGAAGTCGACGACGACTCCGGCAGATACGCCGTCAACGAGCGGGTTCTCGTATCCGTGCAGTCAGCCGCGGGCTTTCTCGCCGTCATCCTGGCGTTTGTCATCCCGCTCGCCCTCGTCGTTGCGGCGCTGACGGCAGGCGCCGTCCGGAGCGGAAGTGAAGCCGTCGGCGGCCTTGCGGGACTGGCCATCCTTATCCCCTATTATCCCCTGCTGTATGTTTTCCGCGGCAGACTGAAGAAAAAATTCATCTTCTCACTCTCGAAAGTATAAAACGCACGACCTTAAAAACAAATGTAAATGTACACAGCAATCACTCTTTTAGGAATTACCGGAGCCGTATCGGCTGTGATTCTGTATGTCCTGTCCCGGAAATTCGAGGTAAGCGAAGACCCCCGCATCGCCCTCGCGCTGGACGTCCTGCCGGGCGCCAACTGCGGTGGATGCGGCTATCCGGGATGCGGCAGCTTCGCGATAGCCTGCGTGAAGGCGGAATCCCTCGATGACCTCTCGTGCCCCGTCGGAGGAACGGATGTAATGAAAAAGGTGGCATCTATCATGGGCCGGGATGCGGTGGAGACGCGTCCGAAAATAGCCGCCGTACGCTGCAGCGGGACATGCCAGGCCCGTCCGCGCACGAACACGTACGACGGCGCCCGGAACTGCGCCATCGTGTCATCCCTCTATGGCGGCGAAACTGCCTGCCCGTTCGGCTGCCTCGGACTGGGAGACTGCGTCAGCGCATGCACGTTTGGCGCCATGCACATCAATCCGGCGACGGGACTTGTCGAAGTGGCGGAAGACCGCTGCGTGGCGTGTGGAGCATGCGTGAAAGCGTGCCCAAAAAAAATCATCGAGATGCGCGTAAAAGGCCCGAAATCGCGCCGCATCTTTGTCTCCTGCATGAACAGGGACAAAGGCGGAGTGGCGCGCAAAGCCTGTGCCAGCGCCTGTATCGGCTGCAGCAAATGCCTCCGGGAATGTACGTTCGGCGCAATTACAATATCGGACAATCTGGCCTACATCGACGATACCAAATGCCGCCTGTGCCGCAAATGCGTGCCGGCATGCCCCACCGGCGTCATCCACGAACTCAACTTTCCAGTTAAAAATTGAAAGTTGAAAATCGGATGTTAAAGACTTATGCAATCACTAATCACTAAAAATTAATCACTAATCATTAATCACTAATCACTAAAAAAAAATGCATACCTTTCGAATTGGAGGCATACATCCACCGGCAAACAAACTATCGGCCGGCCGGCCGATAGAGACAATCGCGCCGCCTGCCGCGGTTGTCATACCCCTGGGGCAACATATCGGCGCACCGGCCGTGGCGACGGTCACCCGGGGAGATAAAGTCCGGGTCGGCACGCTGATTGGGAAAGCCGGCGGTTTCGTTTCGGCCAATGTTCATTCGTCCGTATCCGGGACAGTCGTCAAGGTCGACAGCATGACCGACGGCTCCGGCATGCCGCGTCCTGCCGTGTATATCAGTGTCGAAGGCGACGAATGGGAACCGGATATCGACCGCAGCGAAACGCTTGTCAGGGAATGTGACCTCCCGTCCGCGGAAATCATCGGAAAGATAGAAAATGCCGGTATCGTCGGCATGGGTGGCGCCACGTTCCCCACGAAAATAAAACTTTTACCCCCGCCCGGTAACAGCGCTGAAGTACTTGTCGTGAATGCCGCGGAATGTGAACCCTACCTGACCGCCGACCATGCGCTGATGCTCGAAAAAGGCGGACAAATCATGGCGGGGACGGCCATCCTCATGAAATCCGTCAACACCGGCCGCGCCATCATCGGAATCGAATGTAACAAACCTGATGCGATAGACCGGATGACCCGGCTTGCCGCGGAATATCGGGGAATTGAAATCATGCCGCTGAAAACGAAATATCCGCAGGGAGGCGAAAAGCAGCTGATTGACGCCGTCATGCGCCGGCGCGTGAAAAGCGGGGCGCTCCCCATCTCCGTCGGAGCAGTCGTGCAGAACGCCGGAACCGTCCATGCCGTTTACGAAGCCGTCATGAAAAACAAACCGCTTGTCGAACGCGTGATAACGGTGACGGGCAAAGACGTCGCCCGTCCCTCCAACTTCCTCGCCCGCATAGGAACGCCCATAAGCGCGCTTGTCGCCGCCGCCGGAGGCATGCCCGAAAATACCGGCAAAATCATCGCCGGCGGCCCGATGATGGGCAGGGCGCTGATAAACGCCGATGCCCCCGTCACAAAAGGAAGCTCCGGCATCCTGCTCCTGACAGCCGGCGAATCCGTGCGGCGACAGGCGCGCGACTGCATCCGGTGCGCCAAATGCGTGACCGCCTGCCCGATGGGGCTTGAGCCGAGCCTGCTCATGAACCTTACGGAGTACGGGATATGGGACGGTGCGGAAAAAAACCGCATCGCCGACTGCATCGAATGTGGCTCGTGCAGCTACACATGCCCGGCCGCCCGCCCGCTACTCGACTATATACGCCTGGGCAAAAGCGCCGTGGCGGGAATCATCAGAGCACGAAAAAATTAATGTATCCATGAAAAAAATGATTATATCCCCCTCGCCCCACATACACAGCGGCGATTCGATAGGCCGGAACATGTACGGCGTCCTGGCGGCGCTCGTCCCCGCGTTCCTCGTGTCGCTCTTCTGCTTCGGCCTCGGCGCGCTGATTGTGACCCTTGTGTCGGTCGCCTCATGCGTACTCTGCGAGTACCTCATCCAGAAATTTCTTTTTGGAAAAGAGCCGACGGTATGCGACGGCTCCGCTATCCTGACGGGCGTGCTGCTTGCGTTCAACCTCCCCTCGAACCTGCCCGTCTGGATTGTCGTCACCGGTGCGGTTGTCGCCATCGGCATCGGGAAAATGTCGTTCGGCGGACTTGGGAACAACATCTTCAACCCGGCGCTTGTCGGCCGCGTGTTCCTGCTCATCTCATTCCCCGCCCAGATGACGGTCTGGCCTGTGGCGGGAATATTTCCCCTGACCTATCTCGACGCGCAGACGGGCGCCACCACGCTCTCCCTGCTCCATTACGGCGAAGGGGTCGCGTCTCCGGGCAGCTCCGCCGTCGGACTTACGGGCGGCAGCCTCGGCGAGATAAGCGAGATAGCCCTGCTCCTGGGATTTGCGTTCCTGCTTTTCCGTAAGATAATCACCTGGCACATACCCGTCGCCATACTTGGGACGGTCGCCGTCTTCACCGCTCTCCTTTTTGCCGGAAACATGTTTTACGCACATTCCGTTTCGGGAACGGCAGACCTGCAGACGCTGGCGGAGGCGGCGCGGATATACAATCCGCTCATTCACCTCACTTCGGGAGGACTGATGCTCGGCGCCGTATTCATGGCGACGGACTACGTCACATCGCCCATGAGCAGAAAGGGAATGGTCGTATACGGCATCGGCATCGGCATCATAACGGTCGTCATCCGCATATACGGGGCGTATCCCGAGGGGATGTCGTTTGCCATCCTGATTATGAACGCCCTGACGCCGCTTATCAATACATACATCAAACCAAAATACTTCGGAGGAAAATAAACATGGAGAAACTGAAATCGACATTACCCAATATCCTGCTGTCGCTGACGGTTATATGCCTCGCCGCCGGCGCCGCGCTATCGGCAGCCAACCATTATACGGAGGATGCGATAGCGGCATCGAAAGCGGCCGAGCTGCAGAACGCGATAAAAAACGTGACGCCCGATTTTGACAATAACCCGACGGACGAACAGTATAAGGTTGCCGTGGCGGATAACGATTCCCTGACGGTGTATCCGGCCAGGATGGGCGACAAAACCGTGGGTTATGCCGTGGAAAGCCGCTCCGGAAACGGATTCAGCGGGCAGATACGCGTTATGGTGGGATTCGATGCGGAGGGCAAACTGTTCAATTATTCCGTTCTGGAACACAGCGAAACGCCCGGCCTCGGCTCGAAGATGGAGGACTGGTTCCGGCAGGACAGAAACCGGCAGAACATCATCGGACACAGCATGGCGGAAAAGTCGCTTCGGGTGGTAAAGGACGGCGGCGAGATAGACGCCATTACGGCCGCCACCATATCCTCGCGCGCATTCCTCGAAGCCATAAACCTCGCCTACGCGGCATATTCCGGCAGCACGGACGCCGTAAGCGGAGCAAGCTTAATCAATTAAGAATTAAAAATTAAAAATTAAGAGTTTATGCAATTAATCACTAATCACTAATCACTAATCACTAATGAACTATATAAGGATATTAAAAAACGGGTTGATAGACGAAAATCCCACATTCGTCCTGTTGCTGGGCATGTGTCCCACGCTTGCGACCACATCCTCCGCCGTAAACGGAATGAGTATGGGGCTGGCGACAGCGTTTGTGCTCATCTGCTCCAACATGGCGATATCGGCGCTCAAGCATCTGATACCCGACCAGGTGCGCATACCGGCCTACGTCGTTGTCATCGCGTCGTTCGTGACCGTACTGCAGATGTGCATGGAAGCGTTCCTGCCCGGCCTGTACAGGAGTCTCGGGCTGTTCATCCCGCTTATCGTTGTAAACTGCATCGTTCTCGGACGCGCGGAATCGTTTGCCTCCAAAAACGGAGTCATATCTTCCGGCTTTGACGGGATTGGCATAGGATTGGGTTTTACTTTGGCGCTGACGTTGCTCGGAATGTGCCGCGAACTTATCGGAACGGGAAGAGTATTCGGACTGACCGTTTTTCCCGAAAACTACGGAGCATTGATTTTCGTGCTTGCACCGGGAGCTTTCATCGCGCTGGGCTACCTTATCGCTATCGCAAACAAACTGATGAAAAAGAACGTCTGATTAAACAAATAAACTTATGGAATACATCATCATCTTTATCGCCGCAGTCTTCGTGAACAACATTGTGCTGTCGCAGTTTCTGGGTATATGCCCGTTTCTCGGCGTATCGAAAAAAATCGACACGGCAATGGGAATGGGCATGGCTGTCATGTTCGTACTTACGATAGCGACCATTGTCACGTTTCTCATACAAAAGTACGTGCTCGACGCGTTTGGCCTCGGATATCTCCAGACCATCGTGTTCATTCTCATCATCGCGGCGCTGGTACAAATGGTGGAAATCGTCCTCAAAAAAGCCTCTCCCGCGCTCTATCAGGCGCTGGGCGTTTTCCTTCCCCTCATAACGACCAACTGCGCCATCCTTGGCGTGGCCATCCTCGTCATTCAAAAGGACTATAACCTCGTGCAATCCGTCGTTTACGCCATATCGACGGCAGTCGGTTTCGCCCTCGCGCTCATCATCTTTGCCGGGATACGCGAACAGCTGGCGCAGACAAAAATCCCGGCCGCCATGCAGGGCATACCGATTGCCCTCATAACGGCCGGACTTCTGGCAATGGCTTTCATGGGATTTTCGGGTATTGTTTAATAAAAAATCATTTATAAATTTACACAGATGAAAAAGAAAATATTAGTTACGGGCGGCACCGGATATATCGGTTCGCACACTACGGTGGAACTGCAGAATGCCGGCTATGAAGTCGTCATCATCGACAACCTGTCGAACTCGAACGCAAGCGTGATTGACGGAATCGAAAAAATAACCGGCATACGTCCCGCCTTTTCGGAAACGGACTGCAACGACAGGGAGGGTGTCGCCAAAATCATGGCCGACAATCCCGACATCGCCGGAATAATCCACTTTGCCGCAAGCAAAGCGGTCGGCGAATCGGTGCGAAACCCCCTGCTATACTACCGCAACAACCTCGTTTCGCTCATCAACCTGCTCGAACTGATGCCGCAATACGGTATCGGAGGAATCGTCTTTTCTTCGTCGTGTACGGTTTACGGCCAGCCCGCTATCCTGCCTGTCACGGAAGACGCGCCAATCATGCCGGCCACATCGCCTTACGGCAACACCAAACAGATAAACGAAGAAATCATACGTGACACCATACATGCGGGAGCGCCGTTCAAAAGCATACTGCTGCGCTACTTCAACCCGATCGGTGCACACCCGTCGGCGGAAATCGGCGAACTCCCGATCGGAACGCCCCAAAACCTGGTGCCGTTCCTCACGCAGACGGCGGCAGGCATCCGTCCCGAACTGAGCGTCTTCGGCAATGACTACGACACCCCCGACGGCTCATGCATACGCGACTATATCAACGTGGTAGACCTTGCCAAAGCGCACGTGACGGCAATCGACCGCATGCTGAACGGCAAGTCGAAAAAAAACCTCGAAATATTCAACCTCGGCACCGGAAAAGGAGTTTCCGTCCTCGAACTGATAAACACGTTCGAGCAGGCAACAGGCGTAAAAGTCCCCCACCGAATAGTAGCCCGCCGCGAAGGCGACATCGAAAAAGTATGGGCCGACCCCCGGCACGCCAACAGTGTGCTCGGCTGGAAAGCGCG
>JAIRYY010000291.1 GCA_031267485.1 Tannerella sp. | reverse complement strand
GCAATGACGGAGAAAATACAATGCACACGTGAAATATGATAATGAAAATCTTTAATTAAATAATATGCACACATGAAGAAAAACGTATTTTTATGGATGGCGGCAGCTTGCCTGCTGTTTATGACATGCCGCGACAACGCTGTTGACGGCGGCGAAACTTCGCAGGTCGATTATGCCTCCCTGGCCGACAATTTCAAATCGCCGGATGCCCTGTACGGAGTGGATTGCTGGTGGTGGTGGCTCAACGGCAACGTAACGAGGGAAGCGATTACGAAAGACCTGGAGGCGATGAAGTCCCGGAATTTCTATGGCGCCATGATATTCGACGCCGGAGGACATAATCAGCGCGGGAACAGGCAAGTGCCGGACGGGCCTCTGTTCGGGTCGGACGAATGGGTTGATTTGTTCGTGTTCGCACTGGACGAGGCGAAAAGACTGGGGCTGGAACTCGGTTTCAACATACAGAGCGGCTGGAATCTGGGCAGTCCGCGCGTCACGCCGCAGTATGCGGCCAAACAGCTTGTATACTCGGAAAGGAAAATCGGCGGGGGCGCCGCCGTTAACGTCACGCTGGAAACTCCGCACATGCACAACGGCTTTTACAGGGATTTGGCCGTTCTGGCGATTCCACTGAAAAGCGAAAACCTGATGGACGAAGGCATCACTTTTCTGCCTTACAAACTCGGCTATCACGAGATGGGAGGCTCGGCCCCCGATTGCCGCTTCCTGCTTGACAACGCCCGCCCGGACAACAGGCTCGCCGGACAGACAACCTTCAGGGTTAAAAAGGACGACATCGCGGATGTCACCCGGTACATGGATGCCGGCGGCAACCTTGCGTGGGACGTGCCGGATGGCGAATGGAGCATCATGCGCATCGGCTATACGTGCACGGATGCGGAAATTTCGACTTCGAGCAACGGCTGGCAGGGCGACGTGATTGACTATATGAGCCGGGACGCCTTTGATTTCTACTGGAACGACGTGGTGGAGCCTATCCTCGAGGCTTCGGGCGAACACGTTGGCACGACGCTTAAATACATGGAGACCGACAGCTGGGAATGTGGCGGAATGAACTGGACGGACTCCTTCCGCGAGGAATTTAACGCTTTCCGCGGCTATGACCCGCTGGGATATTTGCCGGTAATCGGCGGATACGTCGTGGAAGACGTCAATACCTCGAACGCATTCCTCGCCGACTTCCGCAAGACGATAGCCGATTTGGTCGCCAAGAATCACTACGCCCGGTTTGCGGAACTCGCCCACCGGCACAATATGGGAATACAGCCCGAATCGGCCGGGCCTCACGCCGGGCCGCTCGACGGAATAAGGAATTACGGATTCAGCGACATTGTCATGAGCGAATTTTGGTCGCCCTCACCGCACCGTCCCCGTCCGCAGGACCGTTTCTTCGTGAAACAGGCATCGTCGGCGGCGCACATCTACGGCAAGAGGATTGTCGGAGCCGAGTCGTTTACAACGATTGGACCGCACTGGAACGATGAACTGTGGCACGACCAGAAGTCATCGTTCGACCACGAGGTTTGCGCCGGGCTTAACCGCCTCTACTTCCATACGTTCACCTGCTCGCCCGCCGAAATGGGCCTGCCGGGGCAGGAATACTTCGCCGGCACGCACGTCAACCCGCAGGTCACGTGGTGGAACGAATCCGGGCCGTTCATCGACTACCTGAACCGCACGCAGGCAATCGTTCAAAACGGGACATTCGTGGCCGATGTGCTCTATTATTACGGCGACCACGTGCCTAACGTTTTCCCCTACAAACATTCCGACCCGGCAGGCGTCATGCCCGGTTTCGACTATGACGTCACGGACGGGGAGATTCTCCTGCAGCTGAAGGTGGAGGACGGCAGGCTGACCGTGCCGGGAGGTATCGGGTACCGGGCGCTGGTTCTGCCCGACCACAGGACGCTGTCCCTCGACGCGCTGAAAAAAGTCGACGAACTGCTGCGGAAAGGCGCGCACGTCATCGGCTATAAGCCGGAACATTATGTCAGTCTGACCGGCGGCGGCAAAGCGCAGGAACAGTTCCGCGAGCTGTCCGATAAAATATGGGGGACGGACAATGCCGGAAAAGGAGAGAGGACGTACGGCAGGGGCGTTGTCGCATGGGGCGTTTCCGCGCGCGAGTTCCTGACGGACAGAGGCGTCGGCCCCGACTTTGCGGTGGAGGGCAGCGAAAGCAAAACCGATTTCGATTATATCCACTACACCATCGCGGGAAAGGACGTCTATTTCGTCAGCAACCAGACGGAGGAGCGACAAAAGACGGCGTGCACGTTCCGCGTTTCCGGCCACAGGCCCGAACTGTGGGACGCGCTTACGGGCGACATCCGGGAGGCAAAAGCCTTTTCGCAGCATGACGGATTCACGTCCGTCCCGCTGACTTTCGAACCCTACGGCGCCGTCTTCATCGTATTCAACAAACCGCTGTCCGCCGGCGAACAGGGGACGGAAGACGGTAACTATCCCGACTATTGCCCGGTAAAGGAACTCGCAGGCCCCTGGACGGTCGGCTTCGACCCGCAGTGGGGCGGCCCGGAATCGGTTGTGTTTCCCGAGCTTGCGGACTGGACGGAACATGCCGACGAACGCATCCGCTACTATTCCGGTACGGCGGTTTACAGCAAGACCTTCACGATGGATTCCGCTCCCGCGAAATGCTTCCTGCAGTTGGAAAACGTCAAAGACGTGGGCATAGCCGCCGTGAAAATCAACGGAAAGGACAGGGGTATCGTCTGGACCAAGCCGTTCCGCGTCGATATAAGCGGGGATTTGAAGGCGGGAGAAAACACGCTTGAGATAAAAGTCGTCAATTCGTGGTACAACAGGGTTACCGGGGATGAAATCGCAGCGGGCAAGAAGCGTTACACGCTGACGAACGTCGTCCTGCAAAACAACCACCTGGGCGTGCCCCTCGAAAAGGTTCGCCTCGAACCTTCCGGGTTGATCGGGCCGGTCAGGATAATGGAGAATTGAGAATTGGGGGGAATGCCGTGTTTTCAGTTCAGGCAGTTTTCTGTGCGGCACGACAGGTGCGCAATGAAAGTCGGTACGGATGGCGTTTTGCTTGGCGCCTGGGTCTCGGTCGGCGACGGGACGCTATCCGTACTGGACATCGGCACGGGAACGGGGCTTATAGCCATGATGATTGCACAGCGGAACGCGGCGGCCGCCGTTGATGCGATTGACATAGACCGGGAGGCGTGCGAACAGGCCTCCGAAAACATTGAAAATTCGCCTTTCAAAGGCCGGATAAGCGTTATTCATCAATCATTCCCCGAATATGCGACGGCAAAAAAATACGGTTTGATAGTCTCGAATCCCCCGTTTTTTGCGCGCTCGCTGAAAAGTCCGGACGGAAAAAGAAACATGGCGC
>JAIRYY010000277.1 GCA_031267485.1 Tannerella sp. | reverse complement strand
CGGACAGGCCTCCGCCCCGTTGTCATCCGAGCGAAGCGAAACAATCCAGGTTCTTGCCTGTGCCCGGATTGCTTCACTTCGTTCACAATGACGTTGGATAATCCCCGTCGTTTGCGAGTGGAGCGAAGACGTCGCCAAACAGCGCCCGGATAGCTTCACTTCGTTCGCAATGACGGGGCATGGAGACTCGTCATTGCGAGGAGGAACGACGAAGCAATCCAGGTGCAGGCAACCGCCTGACAACCGTCCGTGCTTATACGGTCTGTGCCTGGATTGCTTCACTCCGCCCGCTGGTGACGGGAAAAATACAATGCATAAAAATATCCCGCATCCGTAGAGACGCGATTAATCGCGTCTCTACAATGGTTCCTCACGGGACAGAAAAACGGAACGTCTTTGTCCCGTGAGGGACAATATGTTGGTAGAAAAATTAACCGCAACCGAGTTTCCGCGTGCCGTCAGGTCCGCAATGTGTCAATCACCACATCCCGTACCTGACGGCACGGGGTTGGATGGGCCTCCGGCGTTTTCTACCGACATTCCATCCACTGACGGCACGGGATATAAACGTCGTCGAAAATGTTTCTACCGACATATTGCCCATACGGGACAAGGAGGTCGCGTTTTTCTGTCCGGTCAGGGACAAGGGGGGATGCGTTTTCTGTCCCGTGAGGGACAGAATGTTGGTAGAAAAATTAACCGCAACTGATTTTCCGCGTGCCGTCAGGTACGCTATGTGACAATCACCACAGCCCGTACCTGACGGCACGGGGTTGGATGGGCATCCGGCGTTTTCTACCGACATTCCGTCCCTGACGGGACGGGATATAAACGTCGCCGAAAATGTTTCTACTGACATATTGCCCTGCTGGAACAAGGAGGTCGCGTTTTTTTGTCCGGTCAGGGACATGGGGGGATGCGTTTTCTATCCCGTAAGGTGGGCTGTCAAAAATCCGGGGGGGGCGACATAAAAATATTCGTTCGAAAAATTTTCCGATATGTAAATGTGGCGAACGTTTTTTCCAGGCGGACGTCCCGAAGGGCCTGATTTCCATAACCGCATGCAAGCGCAGCAGTCCTGCCTTTCCAGGCAGAGGTCGTTTTCGTTTCCTTTACCGCAGGTCGTCGACCTGCGGTTATGAAAATTCGGCTTTTTAAGCCATCCGCATCAAAAAGCCTCCGGTCAACTTCATGTAATGATAATTCGGGAACTTTTATATCAACATGCGGATTTTTGACTGCCCACCGGTGAGGGACAAGGCTCGCATGTGTGGGAGTGTCTCAAAAGCCCTGTTCCGTCCTTTGCGAACGCAGTGAAGCAATCCAGGCGCCATGCGGTTCGCCGGACTGCTTCGTACCACGCAAATGGAGGGATGCGACAGTCAGCGTTTTATGGCGGGACGGACCATTACGGAAATTTTTCCATAATGGTTTGCTTTTTATTTCTATTTTGTAGTATCTTTGCGCGCTGAAACTGATGCTGAAATTAGTAATACATACATTATATAAATAACTAAAATTTAATTCTTATGTGGTTGATTCGTTCTTCTGTCGGGCGGAAATTAGTAATGAGCGTATCGGGCGTTGTCCTGCTGCTGTTCCTGCTGTTTCACTTGTCCATGAATGTGGCGGCGGTTTTTTCGGCCGACGCTTACAACACAATCTGCGCGCTGCTGGGCGCTAACTGGTACGCGGTCGCCGCGACGGCCGTGCTGGCGGGTATTATTGCCATCCATTTCATTTATGCCGCGATGATTACGCTGCAAAACCGCAAGGCGCGCGGCAACAGCCATTATGCTGTCAGCAGCCGTCCGCGGGGCGTCAGCTGGGTTTCGCAGAACATGTTTGTGATTGGCATCGTTGTCCTGGGCTTTATGGTTCTTCACCTGAGTCAGTTCTGGTACAAAATGATGTTCGCCGAGCTGATGGGGCATCACGAGGTGGCGCTGTGTGACGGCACGACGCTGCATCCGCAGGATGGCGCGGCTTTCATCCGTTATTATTTCTCTCACCTGTGGGTCGTTGCCGCCTACCTCGTATGGTATGCGGCGCTGTGGCTTCACCTGACGCACGGCGTCTGGAGCGCCATTCAGACGGTCGGCTGGAGCAACCGTATCTGGCTGAAACGCTGGAAAGTTATCGGTAACGTCGTGGCCACGCTGATTTTCCTCGGTTTTGCTTTCGTGACGCTCTTCTTCTATGCTAAAAGCCTCTGCGGCGGAAGCTGCTGTTAACACATTGGTTGTACCTTTTTAATTAATCAAAAGTCATGTCTGAAATAAATTCAAAAACGCCACAGGGCCCGCTGGCCGAAAAGTGGACCAGCTATAAAAATCATCAGAAACTTGTGAACCCCGCAAACAAACGCCGCCTGGACGTCATTATCGTCGGGACGGGACTTGCGGGAGCTTCGGCAGCCGCTTCGCTTGCCGAAATGGGTTTCAACGTACTGAACTTCTGCATCCAGGATTCGCCCCGCCGCGCGCACTCAATCGCCGCGCAGGGAGGCATCAATGCGGCCAAAAACTACCAGAACGACGGCGATTCCGTCTACCGCCTCTTCTACGATACCATTAAGGGAGGCGATTACCGCGCACGCGAGGCGAACGTTTACCGCCTGGCGGAGGTGTCCAACTCCATCATAGACCAGTGCGTCGCCCAGGGCGTGCCTTTCGCGCGCGAATACGGCGGACTGCTCGACAACCGCTCGTTCGGAGGCGCCCAGGTGTCGCGCACGTTCTACGCACGCGGCCAGACGGGCCAGCAGCTGCTGCTCGGCGCTTACTCGGCGCTCAGCCGCCAGATTGGGAAAGGCAAGGTGAAGATGTATACCCGTCACGAAATGCTCGACGTCGTCGTTGTCGACGGACGCGCGCGCGGCATCATCGCACGCAACCTTGTCACGGGCAAAATCGAACGCTACGCGGCTCATGCCGTGGTCATCGCCACCGGAGGCTACGCAAACACGTTCTTCCTGTCGACAAACGCGATGGCGTCAAACGGTTCCGCCGCATGGCAGTGCTACCGCAAGGGCGCGTACTTCGCAAACCCGTGCATGGCGCAGATTCACCCGACCTGCATCCCCGTCCACGGCGAGTTCCAGTCCAAACTGACGCTCATGTCCGAATCGCTCCGCAACGACGGGCGGATATGGGTACCGAAGAAGAAGGAGGATGCCGAAGCTATCCGCGCCGGCAAGCTGAAACCTACGGATATACGCGAGGACGGCCGCGACTATTACCTGGAACGCCGCTATCCGGCTTTCGGCAACCTCGTCCCGCGCGACGTCGCCTCGCGCGCAGCCAAGGAACGCTGCGACGCGGGACACGGCGTGGGAACGGGACAGGCCGTGTACCTTGATTTCTCCGACGCAATCAACCGTCTCGGCAAAGACGTCGTCGAACAGCGCTACGGGAATCTTTTCCAGATGTACGAAAAAATCGTCGACGACAATCCCTACGAAACGCCGATGATGATTTTCCCCGCCCTCCACTATACCATGGGCGGCATCTGGGTAGACTACGAACTGATGACTTCGATAAACGGCCTGTTTGCCATCGGCGAAGCCAACTTCTCCGACCACGGCGCGAACCGCCTCGGCGCATCCGCCCTGATGCAGGGCCTGGCCGACGGTTATTTCGTGCTGCCTTACACGATACAGAATTACCTGGCCGACCAGATACAGGTGCCGCGTTTCAGCGTCGACCTGCCCGAATTTGAGGAGGCCGAAAGGGGTATCAGCGAACGCATCGGCAAACTGATGGGGATACGTGGCAACCGCTCGGTCGACAGTATCCACAAGGAACTCGGACATATCATGTGGGACCACGTCGGTATGGCGCGCGACGCGCAGGGTCTCCGGGAAGCTGTCGACATGCTGAAAGCGTTGAAGACGGAGTTCTGGACGAACGTGCGGATTCCGGGCAAGGCGGACGATTTGAACGTCGAACTCGAAAAGGCGCTGCGCCTTGCCGACTTCATCGAAATCGGCATGCTCATGGCGCACGATTCGCTCGACCGCGAGGAATCATGCGGCGGACACTTCCGCGTGGAACATCAGACGGAAGAAGGGGAAGCGCTGCGTCACGACGACCGCTTCTCTTACGTATCCTGCTGGAAATATCAAGGCGACGGCAAGGACCCCGTCATGCTGAAAGAAAATCTCGACTATGAATTTGTCGTACGCCAACAGAGAAACTATAAAAACTAAAAGAGTCATGGATAAAAATATAGATATAACACTGAAAGTATGGCGCCAGAAAGGGCCAAGGGAAAAAGGCGCATTTGAAACCTACCGGCTGAAAGGCATATCGCAGGGAAGCTCATTCCTCGAAATGCTGGACGTGCTCAACGAGCAGCTGATAAACGAGGGCAAGGAACCGGTATTCTTCGACCACGACTGCCGCGAGGGTATATGCGGCATGTGTTCGCT
>JAIRYY010000167.1 GCA_031267485.1 Tannerella sp. | reverse complement strand
ACTTATTATCAGTATATTAACGAACCGTTTTTTTCGTCTTTTTCCTTTTTTTTTCCCGGCGAAGCTGGGGCGGAATCTCGCAATGACGGGAGGACCGGTTTGGATATTATATCGAATATTCATTAAAATAAAAAAACAATGATACGCAATTATTTCCTTTTATTATTGCAACTCTGCCTTATATCGGGTTGCAACGCGCGGCAGGGTTCTTCTTCCGAGGGCGCCGGCGCGGAGGCGGACGGGCTGCTGTGCATGGAGGACACCGTGCGCTATGCGGCGGGATACAGGGTGACCTGTCACGACGGATATGCGAACGTGGAAGTGCGCGACCCCTGGAACGCGGGACGGCTGCTGCAGCGTTACCTGCTTGTGCCGCGCGACGCGCCATTGCCGGAAGGGATGCCCGGCGGCGTCGTCGTCCGCGTGCCGCTGCGCAGGATGGCCGTCTACACGTCGGTTCACTGCTCCGTACTCGATGCCCTCGGCGCTGCCGGCGACATTGTCGGCGTCTGCGAATCGCGCTACATCAACGTCCCCTCGATAAAAGAGCGCCTGCGCGCCGGCCTGGTGGCGGATTTGGGAGAGGCGACGTCGCCCGTCATCGAAAAGATGATAGAGACGGGCACGGAAGCCGTCTTCGCTTCGCCTTTCGACAACGGCGGTTACGGGCCGGTGGAGAAGCTGGGCATCCCCATCATCGAGTGCGCCGATTACATGGAAACCGACCCTCTCGGACGCGCCGAATGGATTAAGTTTATCGGTCTGCTGACGGGACGCGTCGCGCGCGCCGATTCGCTGTTCCGCCGGACGGAAGCGGATTATCTGCGCATTAAAGCGCTTGCCGACGGTGTGGAGCGCCGCCCGGCGCTGATGACAGGCCTGAAATACGGCGCGCCGTGGTACGTCCCCGCCGGCGAAAGTTTCATGGCGCGCATCTACCGCGATGCCGGCGCCGACTACCTCTTTGCCCGCCTGCCCGGCACGGGCGGCACGCCGCTGAGTTTCGAAACCGTCCTCGACAGGGCGATCCATGCCGACCTGTGGCTGATACAGTACAACCGCGCGGAGGACATGACTTACGGCGCACTGAAATCGGACTACTCTCCCTACAGCCGTTTCGACGCTTTCGCCAACCGCCGCATTTACGGCTGCAACACCAGCTATTCGCTCTATTACGAAGAAGTCCCGATGCATCCCGACTACCTGCTGGCGGAACTCATTGCCATTTTCCACCCTCAGCTGCTGCCGGATTATAAATTCCGCTATTTCGCTCCGCTAAAAGAGTGAGGCGCGTCACTCCACGAGAATGACGACCGGATTCATGTCCGCGTCGAGGTCTTTCAGGAAAGCAAGTTTAGCGTTCCCCTTTGCTTCCGGATGTTCCTCGAGCCATTCCACGATGTCCGCGGCTTCGGCAAAGGAAACGAACTCGCCCGACGTGGCAATGGATAAGGGGCGGAAAGGCATAAAGTCCGTCAGGTCGTCGCGTATCGCGTCGCTGGCGGCGGCAAGTCGCGTCTCGCCTGTTTCTTTGTCGTACAGGCCGTTGTAGATAACCTGTCCATCCGTGAACAGCCCCCGGATGCACTGGAAGAAGACAAACGCGCCGTTTTCCGCCACGTCCGTGACGAGAATCCGGTTACCGGAGTGGTCGCGGTCTGTTTTTTCGTCCGCCGGCCAGCGCCATTTCCCGGTATTGAAAGCGATTGACGGAAGCAGTTCCCCGCGGGTGACGGTATAGATGGTATCCGTAAACATCTCCCAGAAGCGTATCTCTCCGTTAATTTCCCGGAAAGGCGTGTTGCCGACGGGCATTATCTGCTTCCTGCCGTCCTTGTAATCTATGATGAACACTCCCCAGACCGACAGGTTGCCGTAGACAGGCTCGTTGAAGAGAAAGCTTAAGCGCGTAATGTCGTTCGTGGCAAAATCTTTCCGGGGGACAAAGGGAGGTATCGTATCCCGCATGGCGCCGTCGCGGTCGAAAACAGCCAGCATGGTATTGCCGGGATTGCTCAGCTCCGTGTAATATCCGATGATTGCCGAATCGGTTATGAACGAAAAATTCGGCAGGCCGGGCGGGCTTGCCATCGTCACGCTGCCGCGGAAATCCCCTTTCATGTCGTATTTAACCAGTCTGTCCGGCATGTGCCGGAAATACAGAAACTCTTCGCGTCCGTCCGCTATGGACAGGGGGCCGCTGAACGCTTCCGGGTCCTGTCCGGCGTGCCCGATTTCGGCGATGAAATGTCCGTCATTTTTGTCAAACAGCAGGCACGATTGGGATTCCACGACGATGCAGTTCCGCAACACTTTAAATTTCGGGTCGCCTCCGATAAGGCAGTCGTCAGTCGTTTCAAGCGGCACGTAACGGACGGTCTTCCCGAAATCCGAAACCGTAAACGCCGCCGCGTTTTCCAGGGCGCCTTCAATGTCGATTACGTTCGAAGCGCCGCCCTCCTGCCTGTCCGTGCATGAACCAAGCAGTAATAATGAAATGCATGAGGAGAAGAATGTTCTTTTCATAGTACTCTGTTTTTTTTTAAAAATTATTCGCCGGCAAAAGTAACGATTTTCGTTAAATAATTAATTACCGAAAATAAGAAAGTTGCGTGAATGTGGAAATTTGCCGTACATCCTGTGAATTGATATGATTACTTTTTCAACGAACGGGCA
>JAIRYY010000157.1 GCA_031267485.1 Tannerella sp. | reverse complement strand
TGATTAATGATTAATGATTAATGGTTAATGGTTGCTGAATGCCTGCGGACATTATACGATTTTTTTTATCCCGTGGTCAGAACACGTGTTGAACATGTTCAATCACAGCACGCACGGAGGGCGCGGAGACGCGACGGAGCGGAAATTTTCCCGTCCGCGCAATTTTTTTTTCGTATTTTATGCCGTTAATATAAAAAAATAGAATATATTTGCACGCAAATTAAATGATGCTGTTTGGAAAGTAAATAAAAATATGAGTTTCGCAACACAAAAATATATCCCCCGCTTTGTATTAATTAACACATTTGTGTTGGTTAATTCCATATTTTTATTAGAGAGAGAGAGAGAGAGAGAGAGAGAGAGAGAGAGAGATGGGCAGGCGTATAGTCTTGACCGGCTTTGTCGGCGCACACACGATTTTCCCGCAACCGCCAGGCCTCTCAAATCAACTTTCCGCATACATATTCACAACCTTTTTTCGGCTGTTTCGCCGGCTGCATACCAAATTGTCGCACCCCGTCAAATTGTTGCCCTCCGTCATTGCGAACGCAGTGAAGCAAACCGGACTGCGCGATGGCCTGATTGCTTCGTGCCTCGCAAGGCTGTTTCGCCGGCTGCAGACCAAATTGCCGCACCCCGTCAAATTGCCGCACCCCGTCATTGCGAACGCAGTGAAGCAATCCGGACTGCGCGATGGCTGGATTGCTTCGTACCTCGCAATGACGGGTACAAACATGGAAGAAGGCCGTTTGAAAAACGCTTCTTCAGATACGTATCCCAGACTTTCGGATACATATTCCAACTTTCCGAATACGTATTCCAGACTTTAGAATACGTATTCCAACTTTCCGAATACGTATTCCAAACTTTAGAATACGTATTCCAACTCTTCGGATACGTATTCCGATTTTCCGAATACGTATTCCAAACTTTCGGATACGTATTCCGGATTTTCGGATATCCGCGCGCACATTATCAAACAGTCAGTTTATTAACCCATTAAATATTGAAGCAATATGAGTACAGATTTTATTCCCGCAGGGATGCAATAATATACCTCTACAGATGTTAATATCCGCGGAAACGTTTCAAAATTTCATGTCCGCACAGGCGGAACCTTAAAAGCCCGGCGCCGTCGCGGGTGGCGGGAAGCAATCCGAAAGTCGTTGATGATTATGCGGATTGCTCCGGGCTTTTTTTTGCGCTTTACATTGTTTCTGTTGACGGCGGCCTGCAAGTTTCCTCACCGAAAGATCGTTGTGGCATGCAGCAGGTTTTGAACGGATTCGCCGGGTTGTTCGAAGTAGTCGAACAGAATCGGCTGTCGGGTTTTGGCGGAAGATTTTTTCCAGGTTCCGACAACCTGGCCGTTTACGACAATCACCGGACGGAAAATGCCGTTGCTTGAGACTGCTTTGCGGAGATTTTCCGAGGGGAGTATTGCCCTGCGGTCTGCGTAGGCGATAATGTATTCGTCGAAAGCGGGCAGGAGAAAGGCGGACTTTTTCATTTTCGGAATTTCGCTGAAGGATGCGGCTGTCCAGTATGTTTGTCCGTTGATTTTTTCAGGGAAGAAGTTTGTCCTTACGGCTTCCATCCCTTTTTTTGCTTCCGTCAGCGACAGTCCCGACCACCAGACGAAATCCTGCAGGGTTGCCGGGCAATGGCTTTGGAAATAGGCTTGAACCAGATTGGCCAGCGCTTCTTCCCGCGAGGGGGTCTGATGTGCCGGAGCGCGTTCATCCAGTAAGGCATACGTGTGCTCTTTTCCCCGCAGCGCGCCGCTGCAGACGATGGCGTCTGCTTCCGCATGTATCATGAAATGCGTCATGCGGGCCGTATCGGTTTTGATTTTTGCCTTTTCCAGCTCGGCGGTCAGTTCTTTTTTTGTCAGATGTTTATTTCCTTCCAGCGCTTTCCGGATAATCCGGTTAGTCTGACTGTAAAGTTCCGCGGTAATTCCCAGATCCCGGTCTCTGGAGCGGGAGGAGGATTTGATTTTACCGCCCGATAGCAGCAACATTCCCCGGATGTTTTCGGGCGTCACGAAATGCCAGGTCGGGCGCATGACATGCGTGCGGAGAATGTCGCCTCTGTTGAATGAATCCTCAATCCGGCGGTCCGTACATTCCGGAAGCCGCACGCCGATGGCGAGTTTTGCCATGCTGTAATCCTGCGCCTGCATGGCGCCCATCCAGGAAACGATTTCCTTTGGCGTTTGGAAAGCCGTATCCGAAAGATGATGGCTTGCGAGCCGGATGGCGGCAATTCGGTCAGGAGGTATTTCCATGATTGCAAGGGCGATTGTTACGCCTCTTTCTTTTTCTTTCCCGGGAATTTTTTCTTCACCGGTTTATCGGCGGATTCCGCAATGATTTTCCGGCAATCGTCAAACGTCAGCGAAGCCGGGTCTGTGCCTTTCGGGATGCGGTAATTACTTCCCTGATGCGTGATGTATGGGCCGTATTTACCGTTCAGGAGTTCCAGTTCGGGGTCTTCGCTGAACGTTTTGATATGGCGTTCCTGTTCTTTTTTCCGTTTGCCGTGGATAAGTTCGATAGCCTCTTCCGGTGTGATATTCATCGGATTCATCGTCTTCGGTATGGAGATGAACACCCCGCTGTGCCGGACAAACGGGCCGAAACGTCCGATGCCTGCAATCATGTCTTCGCCCTCATATTCGCCTATTGTGCGCGGGAGTTCGAAGAGTTTCAGCGCTTCGTCGAGCGTGATTGTTTCGATGGACTGTCCTTTCATCAGCGAGGCGAACTGCGGCTTGTCCTTTTTGTCGTCGGGGTTTGCCTGTCCGATTTGCACGATGGGGCCGTAGCGCCCGATTTTGCCAAAGACGGGCTTTCCGCTTTTGGGGTCAACGCCCAGTTCGCGTTCGCCCACCCTGTGTTCCGTTTTCACGGCGGCCACCGCTTCGACGGTGGGATGGAACGCCTTGTAAAATTTATTCATCGCTTTCGTCCATTCCAGCCGGCCTTCGGCTATGGTGTCAAATTCTTTCTCAACGTTTGCCGTGAAGTTATAATCCAGAATATCCGGGAAATATTCCGTGAGGAAATCGTTTACCACCGCACCGATATCCGTAGGCATCAGTTTGTTGCGGTCGGCGCCGGTTATTTCCTTTTTGTCCGTATCGGAAATCTTCCCGTTTTTAAGCATCAGCAGGTTATAACTGCGGTCTTCGCCCTCCTTATCTCCCCGCACCACATATTCGCGGTTTTGCACGGTCTGTATGGTCGGGGCATAAGTGGACGGACGTCCTATTCCCAGCTCTTCGAGACGGTGTACGAGGCTTGCTTCCGTATATCTTGGCGGGCGTTGCGTGAACCGTTCCGTCGCAACGATATCTTTCAGCGAAAGCGCTTCGTCCTTCCTCACCGGCGGCAGGAGGCCGTTCTCCTGTTCGTTTTCGCTGTCTTCGTCCATACTTTCCATGTAAACATGCAGGAACCCGTCGAACGTTACGATTTCGCCCGCGGCGACAAATTTCTCGTCCTCCTTGTTGCTGATGTTGATGGTTATGGTGGTGCGTTCGAGTTCGGCGTCGGCCATCTGGCATGCGATTGTACGTTTGAAAATGAGGTCGTACAGTTTCTTTTCCTGGGCGTTCCCGCTTATCTCCGGCGCGCTCATGTATGTCGGGCGAATGGCCTCGTGCGCTTCCTGAGCGCCCTTGCTCTTCGTGTGATACTTGCGGAACTTGTAATATTTTTCGCCGAAGGAACCGACAATCGCCTCCCGGCTCGCGTTCAGCGCCAGATTGCTCAGATTGACCGAGTCGGTACGCATGTAGGTAATGTATCCCGATTCGTACAGGCGCTGTGCGACCATCATCGTCTGCGACACCGAAAAGCCCAGTTTGCGGGCGGCTTCCTGCTGCAGCGTGGACGTGGTGAACGGAGGCGCCGGGGATTTTTTCACCGGTTTTTTCGTGATGTCTTCGATGACGAACCGGGAATCCCTGCACGACTCCAGAAAGGCCAGCGCCTCCTGCTTGTCCCTGAGCCGTCTGTTCAGTTTTGCATTGAGCAGTGTCGTTCCGTCCGGCAGGATAAACATGGCGGTTACGCGGTATGAAGCTTCGGTTACGAAATTGTTTATTTCCCGTTCGCGGTCGACAATCAGGCGGACAGCCACGGACTGCACGCGTCCGGCGGACAGGGCGGGCTTGACCTTGCGCCAGAGTATGGGGGACAATTCGAACCCGACGATGCGGTCGAGCACGCGGCGTGCCTGCTGCGCGTTCACGAGGTTCAAATCAATGTCCCGCGGATTTTCCAGCGCGTTTAATATCGCCGTTTTGGTAATCTCGTGAAACACGATGCGTTTCGTATTGTCCGGCCTGAGTTCGAGCGCCTCGGAGAGATGCCACGCGATAGCCTCCCCCTCGCGGTCTTCATCGGATGCGAGCAGTATCTCGTTTGCGGACGAGGATTCCTTTTTCAACTCCGAAACCAGTTTTTTCTTGTCGGCCGGTATTACATACTCCGGAGCATAGTCATGCTCGACGTCAATACTAAATTCTTTCGGCTTCAAATCACGGATGTGACCGTAACTTGACATCACTTTATAGCCCTTTCCCAGAAACTTTTCGATAGTCTTTGCTTTTGCGGGAGACTCAACGATAACGAGATTTTTTTGCATGTTCACATTATTAAAATCGCCGCAAAGATACAAAAAATCTTCATTCTCAATTAAATTTATTATTTTTGCGCCGTGAATTTATTAAACTGTTTGATGACATTATGGAATTAGCGACTAAATACGACCCCTCGGAGGTTGAAGGAAAGTGGTATCAATACTGGCTGGAACACGGATTGTTCAAGTCCGTTCCGGACGGCCGCGAGCCGTACACGATTGTCATACCGCCTCCGAATGTGACGGGAGTGCTGCACATGGGGCACATGTTGAACAATACGATTCAGGATATCCTCGTCAGGCGCGCACGGATGACGGGCAGGAACGCCTGCTGGGTGCCGGGGACAGACCACGCTTCGATTGCGACGGAAGCAAAGGTGGTGGCCAAACTGGCTGCCGGGGGCATCGGCAAATCAGACCTTACGCGCGAGGAATTTTTGGAACATGCCTGGGACTGGACGCGCGAACATGGCGGTATTATTCTCGAACAGCTGAAGAAACTGGGCGCCTCGTGCGACTGGGACAGGACTTGCTTTACGATGGACGGGAAACGTTCCGAAAGCGTCATCAGGGTTTTTGTCGACCTCTTCAACAAGGGGAAAATCTATCGCGGCGTCAGGATGGTGAACTGGGACCCGAAAGCGCTCACGGCGCTCTCGGACGAGGAAGTGATATACAGGGAGCAAAAGGGAAAGCTGTATTACCTGCGGTACCGGCTGGACGGCGGGGAGGGCGGCTATGCGGTTGTTGCCACGACGCGTCCGGAGACGATTATGGGCGATACGGCGATGTGCATCAACCCCAATGACCCGAAGAACCGGCATCTGCGCGGGAAGAAAGTGATTGTGCCGCTTGTGAACCGCGTCATACCGGTCATTGAAGACGATTATGTGGATATCGAATTTGGCACCGGCTGCCTGAAAGTGACGCCCGCGCATGATGTGAACGACTATATGCTGGGCGAAAAGTACAGTCTTCCGTCTATCGATATCTTTAATGACGACGGGACAATCAGCCCGGCGGGGGAGATTTATATCGGGATGGACCGTTTCGACGTGCGGACGCGGATTGTGAAAGACCTTGAGGCGGCGGGACTGCTCGAAAAGGTGGAAGACTATACGAATAAGGTCGGCTTCTCCGAAAGGACGGATGTCCCGATTGAGCCAAAACTGTCGATGCAGTGGTTCCTGAAGATGGAAGCGCTTGCCGCGCCTGCGCTGGAGGCCGTGATGGACGGGACAATCAGGTTTTATCCCGCCAAGTTCAAAAACACGTACCGTCACTGGATGGAGAATATCAAGGACTGGTGCATCTCGCGCCAACTGTGGTGGGGACACCGTATCCCGGCTTATTATCTGCCGGAGGGAGGATATGTGGTGGCCGGGACGGAAGATGAGGCGCTGCGGCTGGCTCGCGCGAAATCGGGCGACGGCGGCCTGACGCTTGCGGATTTGCGGCAGGACGGGGACTGTCTTGATACGTGGTTTTCGTCGTGGCTGTGGCCAATCTCCGTATTTGACGGGATAAACAACCCCGACAACGGGGATATAAATTATTATTACCCGACAAACGATTTGGTGACGGCGCCCGAGATTATATTTTTCTGGGTTGCGCGGATGATTATGTCGGGGTTCGAATACCGGGATAAACCCTGCTTCCGCAATGTGTATTTCACGGGAATCGTTCGCGACAAACTCGGACGCAAGATGTCGAAATCGCTTGGGAACTCCCCCGACCCCATTCAGCTGATGGACAAATACGGCGCGGACGGCGTCCGCATGGGGATGCTGCTCTCGTCGCCCGCCGGAAATGACCTGCCTTTCGACGAAACGCTCTGCGAACAGGGACGCAATTTCAACAACAAGATATGGAACGCCCTTCGCCTTGTGAAAGGGTGGGAGGTGGCGGACGATGCGCCGCAACCGGATTCGGCGCGCGTGGCCGTCGAGTGGTTTGATGCGCGGCTGGCCGCCGCGATGGAACAGGTGGGCGGCGAACTCGGGAAATATCGCATCTCGGAAGCGCTGATGACGGTCTATAAACTGTTCTGGGATGAATTTTCGTCGTGGTACCTCGAAATGGTGAAGCCCGCCTATCAGCAGCCGGTAGATTCGGCGACGTACCGGGCGACGCTTGCGTTTTTTGAGAAACTGGCATGGTTGCTTCATCCGTTTATGCCGTTTATTACGGAAGAAGTGTGGCAGTCCATCTCGGAACGCCGGCCGGGCGAGAGCCTCATGGTGATGCAGATGCCCGATGTCGCGGAGAGGAATGAGCCGCTGGTTGCGGATTTTGAAGTCGTGAAGCAGATTGTGGCCGGCGTCCGTTCCGTGCGCCTCGAGCGGAACATCCCGAACCGGGAGGCGCTTGTTCTGCATGTCGTTTCGGGCGGGCATAATCACCGTCATGACGCCGTGATAGCGAAGATGTGCAACCTCGAAAACATCGTGCGCGCGGCGAAAGAGGTGTCGGCCGCCCCGTTCATGGTCGGGACTGCGGAATATGCCGTTCCGCTCGGCGGTGCGATAGACGTCGATGGGGAGATTGCAAAAATGGAACAGGAGATAACATACCTGGAGGGCTTCCTGCAATCGGTAATGAAAAAACTCGGCAATGAAAAATTTGTAGCGAACGCGAAGCCTGAAGTCGTCGCAAACGAACGGAAAAAACAGGCCGACGCAGAGAGCAAAATCAAAACGCTGCGCGAAAGCGTTGCTAAATTAGTGATTAATGATTAATGATTAGTGATTAGTGGTCAATTATTAGTGGTTAATGATTAATGATGAAGGGTTAATGGTAGGGGCGCCCCTTGTGGGTGCCCGTTGGGCGTTGCCCATTGGTAAATGGTAATTGGTGATTAATGGTAAAACAGGAAACGATGAATAAAGAAGTGTGAACGGCGAAAATTTTCAACTTTCAACTTTCAATTGGTTAGTGGTTAGTAGGCCGCTTCCAACTTTTAATTTATAATTTATAATTTTTAATTGATTAACTTATGTCAGACAGAAGAAGTTTTTTAAAGAAAAGTATTGCCGGAGTCGCCCTGCTGGGTGCAACTCCGCTGGTGTCCGAACCGCTGCTTGCGGGAGTCAACAATGCTGCGGACGTTAAGCCCAAGGCCTCCGGGGCGGTGAATCCGTTCCAGTTGGGGATGGCGGGTTACACGTTTGTGAATTTTGACCTGGAGACAACGCTGAAAACGCTGAAAAGCCTTGACGTTCATTATCTCTGCATCAAGGATTTTCATCTGCCGTTCAAATCTACGGACGAGGAGATAACGGCTTTCCATGCGAAATGCGCCTCTTACGGCGTCACGGGATATGCCGTCGGACCGATTTACATGAAGTCGGAAAAGGAAGTCGACGACGGGTTCGAATATGCCAAACGTGTGGGAGTGAAACTGATTGTCGGCGTTCCGAACTATGAGTTGCTGCCTTACGTCGACAGGAAAGTGAAGGAATATGACTTTCATTATGCAATCCATCTTCATGGCCCGGACATCAAAACTTACCCGGATGCCAAAGATGCATGGGAAAATACGAAGAACCTTGACCCGCGCATGGGGATGTGCCTCGACATCGGTCACGACCTGCGCAACGGATGCGACCCGGTGGTCGATTTGGAGCAATATCACACCCGCGTTTTCGACATGCATATCAAAGATGTGACGGATTCGACGAAAGCCGGGCACGGTATCGAAATCGGGCGCGGTAAAATAGATTTTCCGGCGCTCGTGAAGATGATGCGCAAGGTGAATTATACGGGCAAATGCAGTCTTGAGTATGAAAAGGACATGAAAGACCCGTTCCTTGGAATCGCCGAATCAATCGGATATTTCAAGGCGGTGAGCGATTATGCCTGAGATGGCCGGGAAACAGACCTGTCTTTTGGCCGCCGTATTTTTTCTGACGGCTCTGTTCGCCGTTTCGTGCAGTTCCGTCAGAAGTATGGCCATTGAGACGTATAATCCGGCCTCTATCACGTTTCCGTCCGGGATAGGGACGGTTATGCTTGTCAACAATTCCGCACAGCAGCCCGACGCCGCGGGCCACCGATTCATGCGCAACGGGAAGGACGAGACGGACGCGCCCGTGCCGGCCGACAGCATGGCTTACGAATTTTGTCTGCGGCTGGGTGAACAGATTGCGGCATCCCCCGTCTTTTATGACGTGAGGCTTTGCCGGGATACCCTGCGCACAGATTCGGCGTTTTACGAGAAAAGGCCGTTTTCGGCAGACCGGGTGCGGGCGCTTTGCGATGATTACGGGGTGGATGCCCTCATTTCGCTGGATAAGTTTGTCTTTTTGACGGAGATGCGCGAGGAACGGTCGAATCCGTACACTTTCGAATCGTCCGTCCGGGTGAACCTGTCCGGCGAACTGAGGGTTCTATGGCCGGGACAGAAAGAGGTGTACGCCATCCCTTTTGCCGATTCCCTGGAATGGTTCTGGCCGGA
>JAIRYY010000129.1 GCA_031267485.1 Tannerella sp. | reverse complement strand
CCCACTTTTGGGGTATGCGGCGTTCTTTTTTTAGTATTATTTTGCACCCTGCTATCCGGCCGGGATGCCGGACGCACGGAGAAACATAATAATAGTATTCACATAATAAATTTTTAATCTTATGAAAACCTTTGGATTCAACTTTCTGACGCTTGCCGCTGCCGTTTCCGGCACGCTGTTGCTTACCGCATGTCGTCCCAATCCCGACGAAGACCGGCCGGACTCGCTGACCCTGTCGAAAACGCAGTTTACGTTCGACGCGGACGATACCGAACGGCAATCCGTCAACATCACAACGACCGCCGCCAGCTGGAGTTTCCGCGCGACGGCCGACTGGATCAGTACGTCAGGCTCCGGGAATACTCTTTATATTTCGGTCAAGAGCCATACCGATTCGCAAAGTCCGCGGAACGCGACGATCGTCGTCGAGGCCGGCAACGCCGAACCTGCCCAGATCTCGGTCACGCAGAACGCCCGGCACTCCCTCTCCATCAACCCCGAATCGCTCGAGTACGAATCGGACAAGACGGGCGACAAAACGGTCGCCGTCACGACCAATGCGGCGAGCTGGGACGCGACAACCGACGCCGCGTGGATCAGTCTTTCCCGGCAGGACAACACGCTCCGCGTAACCGTTTCGACGGAAAACGCCGAAACCTCCGAGCGCACCGCAACGGTACGCATCACGGCGGGAAGCGCCGCCGAAAAGACGCTGACCGTCACGCAGGCCGGACGAAAAGCCACGACGTACAACACGGCAGAATGTCGCTACCTCGGCGATGCGCTCGAAAAGGGTACGGCCGTCTTCCTCCTCGACCTGTACGATGCCAGCAATCCGAACGTCGGCGTATTCATACAGGGTCACTGCGCGCTCCCGTCCCGCTTTGCCGACTTCAGGATCACGTCAGGAACCTATATTCTCGGCGCGGGAAGCGCGTTTGCCACACAAGGCACGTTCGCTTCCGGCAGTAAAACAGATAACGGCATAGCCGGAACGGGCGTTTACAATTTCAATACACAGGATTTTATTTTCATCGACAACGGCACGTTCACCGTCGAATCTTCGGGCAACAGCTACACCGTTACCACCAATTTTTCGGGTATCGACTACCGGACGGGCGCCAGGGTCAACAACCTGTATTACCGCTATGAAGGTCCCATTCGGTACATCAACGAATCGGACGAACTCTCCTTCGAAGACATCCCGAACCGTGCCTACTCCGCAACCGGTACGCCGAGCGCTTCCATAGACATCCCCGGACCCCGGACATGGAGCGGCCGCATCACCCCCAATGCCGCCGAACAGTATTACGGCATTTCAAACTGGGCAAACGAAGACATCGGCGTACGCTGCAACTTCCGCGACGGCGCAATCATACTGGACAGGGAAACCAAGGTTGCGGGGACTTCCGACAACACGGTCGACGGATATTTCTGCGCATGTACCATAAATGGAGACATTATTACTATTTATGGCAGTAACTATGAACATGCCGTCAGCTATGACAGATCCTCCAGGACGCTGGATTTCTCCGGCACGAAGGACGGACGGACAGTCCTGGTCGGCGTCGTCGGATTCTACCGCTCCACGGGCGAGTCTGTGGGCGTCTTCACCGACCTGTATGCAAACGCCCGGCTCGTACTGTCCTCCACCTCCTCGGGGGCTCCGCAGTTCAGCGGCAGCGCCGTCGTCAAAGCCGCCGACATAAACGCCGGGGGATATAAAATCAGGAAGGCGGACGCTCCTGCTGCGACAGGCAGTTCCGGCGGCGGCAAAAAATATACGATCGGCAGGGAATCCCTGAAAAAACTGACCGCAAAATAAAGGCTTATGGACAGCATGAAGTCATTCACACCGGTCATCGCCGCGATGCTCCTCACCCTCGCCGGATGCGTGGACGAAAATTTCCGGACGTCGCATCCGGACGAGGGAGGCGTCGTACTGACGACGGACTGGGACGGCGGCGCGGAAGTCGCACTGCCGCCCGTATACAAAGCACGTATCGTGTCCCTGTCGGGAAAGACGCAGGATTTCGACAACCTCAGCGGCGCGACAAACAGTCTTGTCGTGGAGCCGGGAGAAGCGACCCTGTACGTCTACAACCCCGCCGAAAACATCACCGTCTTCGGGACGAAAGCCACCGTAGACCGCTCCGGCGCGGGAATATCCGCCGTCCCCGAAACGTTCTTCTCCTATTCCGGACAGATCTATACGGAACAGGACCTGGATGTGCCCCACACCGCCCTGATGCGCCGCCGCACCGGAGACCTGAAACTGTCGCTCGCTATCAAGCCGGCGTCCGCCATAGGCCTCGTAAAGGCTGTCAGTGCGGAACTGGACGGCGTGGCCTCGGAACTCGACATGCAGACAAACGCGCTGTCCACGCCCTCGTCCGTCTCCTTCCCGCTGCCCCGAAGTACGTTCTATGCCTCCGCAACGTTGCGGCTGCTGGGCTTTGCCACGTCGGCAACGCCCGGCCTGCGGCTGAAAGTCGAACTCGAAAACGGCTATGCGGCCAGCATCTCCCACGACCTGCTGCCGCTCGTAAAGGACTTCAATGATTCGAAAAACCGGCTTTTCACGCTGAACGCAACGCTGACCGTCGCCGCCGACGGCAACGGCGTGACCGTCGGCGACTGGACGAGCAACACCGAAAGCCGCTACCTCTCCCTGTCCGCTTCGGAAGTCAGCCTGCCCGGCGCCGCTTCCGCCGAATCGGTCACCGTCGCCACCGATCAGCCCTCCTGGGAGTACAGCATCATTAAAACCGGCGACTGGCTCGCCGTCAGCAAAACCGGCGATCAGCTGAACCTGTCGGCGTCGGAGAACACCGGCACGGATTCGCGCCGGGCGACGGTCAACATCTCCACCGGAGGTCTGAGCGAGAGCATCACCGTCACGCAGGATGGATACGCGCCCCCGGTTTACTCCGACCGGGAGGTCGCCGTACTGCAGCGCGCCACTGTCGGAAAGGGCGTGAATATCGTCCTGATGGGCGACGGCTACACGTCCGCCGACATGGCTCGGGGCGACGGGAAGTACGAACGGGACATGCGCGCCGCTACCGACCATTTCTTCTCCGTCTACCCCTACACCGAATACCGCGATTATTTCAACGTATACATGGTCGTAGCCGTATCCAACGAGGAAGGCATCAGCATAGATGCCGAAAACAGGACGGTCGATACAAAGTTTGAAGCGCGCTGGGAAGGCGGGCGTTCGACCGGGATAGACTGTAATGAGAATACGGTCCTTGAATATTGCGAAGAGATTTCCGAACTGGAAAACGTCGACGGGAACGACATAACAATCATCATGCCCATCAATGCCTATATCTATGCGGGCACTTGCATGATGGGCTATTTCGGGAACCTCGGCACCGATTTCGGCAACGGGTTTTCAATCAGTATGTGTCCCGTGGGCAGTTCTTTCAGGGAGGTGGTTATTCACGAAGCCGGCGGCCACGGTTTTGCAAAGTTGATGGATGAATATGTTTATTACCGGGACGAAACGATTCCCGATGAAGAAAAACAGGAATACATCCGTTTCAAGGCCTACGGATGGTGTGAAAACATTGATTTCCACGATGACATTTCACTGACGTCATGGAGAAGTTTCGCCAATATGTCGAAATATGACATGGTCAGCACGTTCGAGGGCGCGTCCATGTACGGAAAAGGCATCTGGCGGCCGGAATACAACAGTTGCATGAACAACAACGTGGCGTATTACAACGCACCGGGCCGCTGGGCGCAGGTGCGGCGTCTCAAACGGCTGGCAGGCTTCGACTATACCTTCTCCGACTTCCTCCGGGACGACGCCGTTCCCGAATATCCATCGGAAGTGCGTTCAGCCCCCGCGGATTTCACCCCGCTGGCTCCGCCCGTCATCATGAAGATGAAAGATTTCCGCCGGAATAAATAAATGGCGAATCCCTTTTTGTTATACTTCACGCGGCAAGGTTATGAGCATTACTTTCATCGTAATTGCGTTCTCCCTCCCCGTCATCTTTGCAAGCGCAGCGAAGCAATCCAGGCTGCCGCCTGTGCCAGGATTGCTTCACTTCGTTCGCTGGTGACGGTGAAAATACAATGCACAAAAATATCCCGCGTGAAGTATAACGGGGCTGTCTCAAAAGCCGAATCCCGTCGTCATTGCGAGGAGGAACAACGAAGCAATCGCCGATACATGCAGGGATTGCGTCGTTCCTCGTAATGACGAATCGGGACTCCTGAGACAGCCCCGTTTCCCGTTCCCCGCAGGAATTGTAATATATGGGATGACGGAATGACCGTTAGAATTGACGGTCGACGCACTCAAATACATCCTCATGCCGCGCGAAGTAAAAAAAACGGTTATTTCTTTATGGAGATAGAAGGACAGACAACAGCAAAGCGCCCATAAACGGCGAATATATATCCGTTGAAAAAACTTCATTTGAAGTTTTTGTGCCGAAGTTTTCAAGTGAAAAACTTCAGTTCGCCGCTAAAACCGTGTGTTCTGGGACGGAACTCTTTATGACAGTCACGCTGCAAACCCGGGCATCGGGCAGACAACCTTATTTTCCCATGATTTAAGGCGTATCCCGTTGTCTGTCCTTTATTTTCAAAAAGAAATAGCGCCTCAAAAAAAAGAATTAACCTAAAAAACTTCATTGTCCATTATCAATTATCAATTACTTTCTTACCTTTGAGGGCATAATTAAAAAAAGGACAAGCCATGTATGAAAGGAGAAAATTACCCGTAGGGGTACAGGATTTTGAAAAACTCCGCACGGGCGGGAATGTGTATGTGGACAAAACCGCGTATATTTATCGGTTGTTGCAAAG
>JAIRYY010000038.1 GCA_031267485.1 Tannerella sp. | reverse complement strand
TTTTTTGTTGTCTCACCAAGATTCGAACTTGGACAAACAGAACCAAAACCTGTTGTGCTGCCATTACACCATGAGACAATCCGGCGCTTTTCCTTAAAAAGCGGGGGCAAAAGTATGGATATAATATTACATTTGCAACTGTTTTTCTTAAAATCTACCTTGCTATGAGCAAAAAGTAATTCTTTTTTCCCCGCTGGACAAGCAGATATTTACCGTTTAGCAGGCTGTCGGCGTTTATGATGGCGTCATGTCCGCCGAGTTTCTCCTTGTTTATGCTGATACCTCCGCTTTGCGCCAGTTTGCGCATCTCTCCTTTTGACGGGAAGATGGCAGCCTTATCGGTGCACAAGTCGACCGCTTTAATGCCGGCCGACAATTCGTCGCGGGATATTTCAAAGCGGGGCACCCCCTCAAACACGGATAGCAGGGTGTCTTCGTCAATCTTTTTCAAGGTGTCCGACGTCGCATTGCCAAACAGGATAAGGGATGCTTCCACTGCAGCCTGGTAGTCATCTTCGGAATGTACCATCGTCGTCACTTCCTGTGCCAGGCGTTTCTGCAGCGGGCGCAGGTGGGGCGCATCCAGCTGTTCTTTTTCCAGCGATGCGATTTCATCCCGGCCTAATGCCGTGAATATCTTGATGTATTTGGCGGCGTCCGCATCGCTTACGTTCAGCCAGAACTGATAAAACTTATAGGGCGACGTGTAACGGCGGTCCAGCCAGACATTGCCCGATTCCGTTTTGCCGAACTTCCCGCCGTCGGCTTTCGTGATAAGCGGACAGACAAGCGCAAAGGCCTCCGCTTCCGGCCCCAGCGTGCGGCGTATCAATTCCGTTCCGGTCGTGATATTCCCCCACTGGTCGGAACCACCCATCTGAAGACGGCATCCCTCGTGCTGATACAGATACAGGAAATCGTATCCCTGAAGCAACTGGTATGAAAATTCCGTGAACGACATGCCGACGCTGGATTCCGCACTCAGGCGTTTTTTGACGGAATCCTTGGACATCATGTAATTTACCGTCAGATGTTTCCCCACGTCGCGGATGAAATGGAGAAACGTATAGTTTTTCATCCAGTCATAATTATTGACTAACAGGGCTGCATTGGGCGCATCGGAATCAAAATCAAGGAATCTGGCAAGCTGTTTTCTGATGCTGTCCTGGTTGTGATGCAGGGTCGCTTCGTCGAGCAGGTTGCGTTCGGCCGATTTCATCGACGGGTCTCCAATCATGCCGGTAGCGCCGCCTATAAGGGCTATCGGCCGGTGCCCCGCACGCTGAAAATGTTTCAGCATCATGACGCCGACCAGGTGTCCGATATGCAGCGAATCTGCCGTAGGGTCAATCCCAACATAGGCGGATGTCATCTCTTTTTGCAACTGTTCTTCCGTTCCGGGCATCATGTCGTGTATCATGCCCCTCCATTTCAATTCTTCAACAAAATTCATCGCGTTTATATTTTTTAGCCGTGCAAAGATAGTGCAAATCGTCTTCATTTCTGATTTTTTTTGCCAAATTACTGTTTTTTTTACCGGGATGTAACATTTAATGATTAATTTTGTGCCTGATTGCATTGATTAATTTACATAAGGGATGAGGTTTCTTTTTATCGTACAGGGAGAAGGGCGCGGCCATCTCACACAGGCCATATCGCTGGCGGAGATGCTGAGCCGTCACGGCCATGAAGTTGCGGATGTTCTTGTCGGGAAAAGCCGTTCGCGCGAACTGCCCGTATTTTTCGGGGAACGCATGCGCGTTCCCGTGCACGTATATGAGGCTCCGTCGTTTGTGTTTAAAAAGGATAAGAAACACATTGACAAGGTCAAGACTTTCATCTATAATACGACTCCGGTGAAACTGCGCAAGTTTGGCAAAAGCGTCGAAATGATATATCAGCGAATCAAAGCGGTCAATCCCGATGTCGTGGTTAATTTCTACGAGATACTGCCCGGTTTCATGCACTTGCGTTTTAAAGTCGACATGCCGTTTGTCAATATAGGTCATCAGTATCTGCTCAAGCATCCCGATTATCCGTTCGGCAAGGAAGATACGCAGAATCTGGTAATACTGAAACTTCACGCTTTTCTGAGCGGTATCGGCGCCGCGAAGATTTTAGCCCTGTCCTTTTATCCCATGAAACCTTTCCCGCGTGAAAAACTGGTGGTGACGCCTCCCCTGCTGCGCCGGGAAGTACTGGACATGCAGGTTGTGGAGGGGGATTACATTCTCGGATACATGCTTAACCAGGGTTATTTCGGCGAGGTGCAGAAGTGGCATGATTCGCATCCCGATGTCAGGCTGCATTTTTTCTGGGACAAAAAGGATGCTCCCGAAGAGTTGGCGGTTGACGATACACTGACGCTGCACCGGATAAATGATGAGAAGTTTCTTCATTACATGGAGAAATGTCGCGGCTATATCACCACGGCGGGGTTTGAATCCGTCTGCGAGGCGCTGTTTGTGAACAAGCGCGTCATGCTCATTCCCGCCCATATTGAACAGGAGATAAATGCGGCGGACGCGGCTTCCATTGGCGGAGGCATCGTCGGCGACAGTTTTGACCTGAGCCTCTTATTGAAATTCATGCAGGAAAAAAGACGTTTTGCTCACGATGATTTCCGCAAATGGGTGTTTTCGGCGGAAGAAATTTTTATCCGGGAACTGACTGCTTTCTGATTATTCATAAATCAGCCGGAACATTTTTCCGGGGTGGAGAATATCGTTCGCCGTCTCCAGTATCTGCTCGGACGTGACGTTTTCTATTTTGCGAAAGATGTCGGGGAGCATTTCATAGCAATGGTGATGAAGAAAAGACTTTCCAAGTCCGAGAAACAGGCTTTCCCGGTGGTCGCTTGCCACGCCGAGCTGCCCGATTGCCTGTTTTTTGGCGGCGGCCAGCTGGATATCCGAAAGTTTTTTCGTCCGCAAGGCGGACAGTTCCTTCTCCACGAGGCTGACAGCGCGTTCCCTGTTTTTCGGGTCCGTGCCCAGATAGATGGAAAACACGCCGGTATCGGTGTATGAAGTGATATTGGATTCCACGTTATAGACAAGCCCGTGTTTTTCCCGCAGGCTGACGTTCAGCCGGCTGTTCATGCCCGGCCCTCCCAGTATGTTGTTAAGGAGGAACAGCGGATACCGCTGTTTGTCATACATGTCGCAAGTGCGTCCACCAGTTATGATGTGGGATAAATGGGTCGTTTTCTTTTTCTCCATCTGCTGCGGTTTCATATCATGCGGTATTGTCCGGTTTCTCATTGATTGATGCGGAGGAATGGCCGCAAGGTATTTTTCCGCTATCTTTTTTATCTGTCTGAAATCCGTTTTCGACATGGAGAAAAAGACCATGTTGCCGGCCGTGTAGAAGCGGTTTATGAACGAAAGCCCGGATGCGGAGTCGAATGAGGCCAGCGACTGATTGCTGCCAAGTATATGATGACCTAACGGGTGGCCGTCGAAAAGCAGGTTTTCAAAATCATCAAAGATAAGTTCCGAGGGGGAATCCTCGTATGACAGAATCTCGTCGATAATGATGTCGCGTTCCTTGTCTATTTCGTTTTCGGGAAATTGGGAATTGATGACCAGGTCGGACATCAGTTCGACCGCCCGCTCGAAATCCTTCTCCATAAACACGGAATAGATAAACGTTTCTTCCTTTGATGTGTATGCATTCAGGTCGCCCCCCACATTCTCCATGCGGTTCAGGATATGCCACGCTTTGCGTTTGGCAGTCCCTTTGAATAACGTATGTTCCACGAAATGAGCCAGTCCGTGTTCATCCGGGTTTTCGTCGCGCGCTCCGGCGTTTATGGCAAAGCCACAGTATGCGACGGGGGAATCGACCGGGAGGTGAATGATATTGAGCCCGTTGGCTAGTGTATGGGATAGTGTTGACATATATATTAATGTAGTGGGAATAACGCGTCCGGAGAAGTGGGAGCTAAAGAATATCCGAGGCGGGGAATCCCTCCAGGCCTCGGCAAAGATATAATAAAAAAAAATAATAGTTCAGTCTAAGACTTTGATGCGGATGTTTTTGAACCATACATCATC
>JAIRYY010000311.1 GCA_031267485.1 Tannerella sp. | reverse complement strand
AAACAGGATGTAAATATTTTACCGACAGCAAACATATTTTTTTATTCATTTTCCTTTAATCCGTATCCGCGCTTTTACCAGCAAACTTCACCTCCATTTACACCGCACGGAATAACGCGCGCAAATGTATATTATTTTTTCATATCTGCAATAAAAAATGCGAAAAAAATGCGATTCAGGATAGAAAATTAAATATTTCGACAAATTGCCGCGCCTGTTCCACGCGCGAGAATTTCCGTACTTCGTTCCAGTCGGGGCTGTCGTCGCAGGGCTTGCCGTCCCGCCAGCGCAGGTAATGTTCGCGGATGAAACCGTATGCTTCGTCCGCGCTGTGGGCTGACAGGCCGGAGCGCGTGCGGCTGATGACTTCCTCGAGGCATCCCCCGTCGCCGCGGACGCACAGGATGGGTTTGCCGACGGCCAGGTATTCGAAGAACTTGGTCGTCATCACGCCATTGGGGCCGTCCGCGCCGCTCCTGTTTGCCAGCACCAGCAGGACGGAACTCCCGTTCAGGAGGGCGGGTACCTCCGTGGCGGGCACGTATCCGTGATATTCCATGAACGCGGCTATGCCGGCATATTCTTCCGCGGCGCGGGCGATGAGAGCTTTCGATTTGCCGTCGACATACCAGCGCACGCGGAACGTCCCGGGAGTAATGACATTTTCCGCGGCAAGCCTCCGGACGGCCTGGAAGAGCAGGCCGGGGTCGCGCATCGCCAGGCTGATGAGCCGTCCCGTGTAGGTGATCGAGAACGTGCCGGCCCGCGTGCCGGAGGGCAGGAAGAGTTCGGGGTCGTAGCCGTTGTATATCAGGCGGGTGTTTGCGTTATAAGTTTTCAGTACCGACACGTGCCAGGGGGATACGGTCGCGACGCAGGCGGCATCGCGCAGGATGCGGTTTCTCGTCTTCAGACTGCGGCGGCGGAAAACGGACGCGATGAGGCGTCCGATACCGAAAGCCTCCGGCAGGCTGTGGTCGATAAATTCGTTGCCGGCATACTGCTCGATGATGTCCCGCAGGTCGGCAACAAGCGGCAGACCGGTCCTGCGCGCCAGCCGCCATGCGGCAGAGAGCGGAAAGGTGCGGTATGTGCTGCACAGGATGAGGTCGAAACGGCGCCCCGCCATCAGTTTCCGGGCTTCGCGATACATCCGCCTGTCCTTGCAGCCAAAGAGCGCGTCGCACAGAAAGGTCACCGCCCACTCAATCCTTCCCGCCAGCCCCTTTTTCGCGTAATAGCGCAGGTACAGCGCCTCCACGTCTTTCGTCAGGAACGAGAAGTGCTCCCCGTCAGCATACTCCGTCACAACCACAGGCTTCCAGCCCATCTGCCGGATGTATTTGCACAGATAGCCCATGCGCGGCCCGAAAGCCGGCGGAAAGATATCGCACAATATCAAAATCGTTTTTTCCGCAGAGGCGCGATTCGCCGCGTCTCTGCGGGTGGATTCATCTTCTGCCAACATTTTCATCATGTACTTCAATTTGCTTATAACCATCATATATTATTTATTTCACGTTACGAACTGCGCGCATGCGAGGCGCCGTCATTGCTCCGGCGTTTTCTGCCCCGTGCCGTCAGGTACGGAATGTCGGTAGAAAATGCCGGAGGCCTCTCCTACCCCGTGCCGTCAGGTACGGAATGTGGTGATTGTCACATTGCGTACCTGACGGCACGCGGAAAATGGGTTGCGGTCCATTTTTCTACCAACATATTGTCCCTGACGGGACAATATCCGTACGGAAATTGTTCTGTTCCTGCCGGCGCGTATGGCGTGTACGTTGTACGTTGCATGTTGTAGAGACGCGATGCATCGCGTCTCTACGGTAATGCAATGACAGGGCGTTGTATTTGCAAACGCATGCGCATAAACGTGCAGGGTATCCGCCTGCGCCTGGATTGCTTCGTTCCTCGCAATGACGGTGAGAAGGGATGCCGGTGCGGACGGCAGGGGTTCGCGCCGTAGAGACGGGGCCCGCCCCGTCTCTACCAACATTTTGTCCCCTCCGGGACAACTCGCGTACTTCCATTTGCTTATAACCATTATATATTATTTATTTCACGTTACTAACTACTAATCATTAATCGCCTATCATTGCGGGCGCCCACAAGGGCGCCCCTACATCGCCAACCATTAATCATTAATCACTAATCATTGCGGGCGCCCACAAGGGCGCCCCTACTAATTACATTCGTCTGATGGCGGCTATTATTTTTTCGGCGGCGTGACCGTCGCCATAATCTGTTATGGGCTTTCTTTCGGGGGTACGGGCGAGACATTCGATGATTTTTTCCGTTTCGAAGCCGGCTATCTGATTCCAGCCGGCCTCGACGGTTTCTATCCACTCCGTCTCGTCGCGCAGTGTGATACAGGGTGTGCGGTGGAAGCAGGCTTCCTTTTGCACGCCGCCGGAATCGGTGAATATCGTCGCCGCATTTTTTTCGAGCATTATCATGTCGTGGTAACCGACCGGGTCGATTACGCGGAGCGATTCGCCGGAGGCCAGCATCGCCTGGAGACCGTAATTGCCGATACAGACCCTCGTGCGCGGGTGAAGCGGGAGGACGACCGGACAGGCGGGAGTCGATATTTCCAGCATCGCAAGGAGAATTTGCGTCAGGCGTTCGGGGTCGTCCGTGTTTTCGGCGCGGTGAATGGTGCACAGGCGGAAATTCCCGCGCTGCAGACCCAGGGAGGGCAGTATGTCCGACGTTCGTTCCGCCACCTCTCCGAAAGCCAGAGCCGCGTCGTACATCACGTCGCCCGTGTGGAATATCCCCTGCGTGATGCCCTCGCCGGCCAGATTCCGGACGGCGCGGACGGTGGGACAGAAAAGCAGCGAGGCCAGGTGATCCGTCAGGATGCGGTTCATCTCCTCCGGCATCTGCCGGTTGAAACTGCGCAGCCCCGCCTCGACGTGAAAAACCGGGATGTGCAGTTGCGAGGCAGCCAGAGCGCCCGCCAGCGTCGACGTCGTGTCGCCATAGACGATGACGCCGTCCGGCCGGTATTCAAGCAGCGCCTTCTCCACGCCCGTCAGCATCTTCGCAAGCATGGCGTTCCGGCTCGCCAGGCCTCCGCAGTGCAGCTGCACGTCCGGCTTGCCCATTCCCAGCTCATCCAGGAAAACATCGTTCATGTTCCTGTCGTAATGCTGCCCCGTGTGGAGGATGCGTTCGCAAATTTCAGGCTCCATCCCCGCCGCATTGCTTGCCCTTATCGCCCGGCCCGTCATCGCCGCCTTGACAAACTGTGGCCTTGCGCCTATAACCGTCACGATGTTCATCCGAGGTAATCCGCTATCCGTTCCGTCAATCGGGCATACAAATCGCGCGCATACCCCTCCTGTCCCTTGACGGCCGACGTATTGTGCCACAAAAGCGTAAGTTCGCCGTTCACGTCGCGTACCCTGCGAAACAGTTCCAGGCAGTACTCTTCGGCGCGGTCGGCGGTCAGGTTCATATACCTCCTGTCGTACAGCGTGCTGTCCATAACGGTCAGCGGATGAAGCGTCAGACCGGACACGCGGCACGTCACGGGGTTGATGAAACGCACCGGACGCGCCGTTCCCAGCCGGAAGCCGGCATGGCCGGCGTAGCCCATCGTATAATCGTCCGTAATACCGGCCTTTTCGAGGTATTCCATGTCCTCCGGCTTGCGCGAGGCAAGGTAATGATGGCGGTTGTGCCTTATCTCGACCCCGAACGCCTGCTCCAGCCTCCTTTTCTCGGACAGAATCAGGGACGGATCCTTCCCGGCCTGATAGCTGCTGTGAAGCCCGATTTTCACGCCGTACATCCCGCACAGTTCGTGCAGCGCGCCGATGTCCTTATTCCTGAGGCTGTAATGCGGCCGGTCGCGCCGGTCGCGTCCCCCCGCCCGGAAGAAAACCAGAGCAGCGCTGCGGGACTCCCCTGCCGCGAGCTGCAGCTGCCTGTTCCGCTCGAACATCCACGGGAACGTATAGTACGGGTCGCGGTCGAGCGGGGAATATTTCCCGCGGATGGCCTCGACGGGATTGCCTCCCGCCAGCGCCCTGCGGGCGACACTCCGCCAGGAACGCCCGAAAAACGGCACGTCCACATCGTGCGTAAGGTTTACCTGCCCGATGGACGGGGCGGGTTCGGGGATGTGCACCCCGCTCCCGTTCAGCCACCGGCGCAGGAGTTTGCCGTATTCGTCGACGACAGGCCGGTCAATGAACCGCTCACGGCGCGGCAACGACCCGTAACCGGAAAAACGCCCGTGCTCATCCCACATTTCCGGGTAAATCCGCTCCGGATACTGCGTCTCCTCATAACGGGTCAGGAGGAAATATGCGCCCGCGACGAAATCCGCATGTACCACAACCGTATCCCCTACCCGCTCAACTACCGGATCGCCGTACAGCACGGGCAGCCCCTCCATTTCCCTGAGAGGCGTCAGAGGCAGCGATACGGAGCGCTTGAATTTATCCTGATCGAAAAAACGGGAGGGGATAATCACTACCCTGTAATCCTTGAACGCGGAGGCGTCCGACGTATACCCGACCATCCGGGCAACCTCGTCCGGAACATGCTCGCCCAGCATAAAGCGGATAATGTACGCTATTGCTTCCTTCATAAAATCTGTCTGTATTTTTTAAGTTTCATGCAAATCCGGTCAACGAGGCGCGGCCGGCCGCGCGAAATCGCGAAATAGGGCGTCTGAACGGCTCCAAACTCGCGGAAGAAGCGTTCGACGCCCGGAATCATCGAACCCTCGAAATCGAACGCGTCCGTATGCTGCGCGGCATGCCTTATCGCCTCCCACATCACAAGGCTGTGCGCCCCGGAAGAACGCAGCGCGGGGTCGCCCCCTCCCGCGATGTAATAGGCCGAACTGCGCTGCCACACGACAAATGCCGCGGCATGCAGCCTCCCGTCCGCATCGTAGCCGCCGAAGATGTCGCCCTGGCCGCGTCCGCGCGCCGCGTCAACAAGCCGCCGCAGGACGGTGGCGCTCTGCGTGTTCCGCCGGCGCTGCCGTCGAAAGGTAAGGGACTGTATCTCGATGAGGTCGTCCGCCGCGACGCCGCGACGCACGGTTACGGAGCGGCTTTCCGCCTTTTTCAGATTGCGCCTCGTCTGCCGGCTCATGTCCGCCAGCAGCCGGGCGGAGTCCTGCAGTCCGTTCAAGACATACGTGTAGCGCGTGGTCTGCGAATATCCCTCCCAGTAAAACGGGAGCCAGTCGGTGAAGTCGGCGCTGAAATTCTGGAAGAAGCTGCGGTATCCCTTCAGCTGCGCGGTGAAATGGCGGCATATCGCCTGGCGGTGTTCGAGCAGGGATGAGTATTTCGCATCGTCCGCTCCGGCGGCAAACCAGAGTCCCATCGTCTGCGTGTACTGTGGCATGGCGACGATGCGCCGACGGGGCACGTAGAGCGGCATGGCGGCATGTATCCGGCCATTCTTCTCCAGCGTCAGCGCATCCCATTCTCCGCCACATGCGGCATCGAGCCACCAGTCCCGCGAAAAAAGCGGTATGCTGTCTTCCCGCGCGCACAGCTCCCTGTAGAGGTCTTTCGACATGCGTTCATTCTTCGTCGCCGGATTGCTCCTGCGAATTTTGCGAGGATTTTTTGGAGGACAGGCGCGGGATGGGTTTGGTTTTCAGGGCTTCGAAAATCAGGCCTTCCAGTTCGTCGGCCAGTTCGGGATTGTCTTCCACGCATTTCTTTGCGGCATCGCGTCCCTGTCCGAGCTTCGTGTCCTGATAGCTGAACCACGAGCCGCTTTTCTTCACGATATTGAGTTCCACGCCCAGGTCGATAATCTCGCCCGAATGGGAAATGCCGGCGCCGAACATGATGTCAAATTCCGCCTTGCGGAACGGGGGGGCCACTTTGTTTTTCACCACTTTCACGCGCGCCTGGTTTCCGAGCACCTCGTCGCCGTCCTTCAGCGACCCGATGCGGCGGATGTCAACCCGAACGGAGGCGTAAAACTTCAGGGCATTGCCGCCCGTCGTCGTTTCGGGACTGCCGAACGGTACGCCGATTTTATCCCTCAGCTGGTTGATGAAGATACACGTCGTCTTCGTCTTGCTGATGGTGGCCGTCAGCTTGCGCAGCGCCTGCGACATGAGGCGCGCCTGGAGGCCCACTTTGTTTTCGCCCATGTCGCCCTCGATTTCCGCTTTCGGCGTCAGCGCGGCCACGGAGTCAATCACGATGATGTCCACGGCCGACGAGCGGATGAGCTGTTCGGTGATTTCCAGCGCCTGCTCGCCGTTGTCGGGCTGCGAAATCCAGAGGTTGTCGACATCGACGCCGAGCTTGGAGGCATAGAAGCGGTCGAACGCATGTTCGGCATCGATGAACGCCGCTATGCCGCCCGCTTTCTGCGCTTCGGCAATGGCATGAATGGCGAGCGTCGTCTTTCCCGACGATTCGGGGCCGTATATCTCAATCACGCGTCCGCGGGGATAGCCGCCCACGCCGAGAGCGGCATTCAGCCCGATCGAACCGGTGGGTATGACTTCCACGTCTTCAATCCGCTCGTCGCCGAGTTTCATTATCGAACCTTTGCCGTAGCTTTTTTCAATCTTGTCCGTTGCCATGCGCAGCGCTTTCAGCTTGTCGGACACGGCGCCGCCTTTTCCGTCCGCATCTTCCGCCTTAACTTTCTTTTCTTCCTTTTCTCTTGCCATATTATTTATTATTATGAAAACTATTCCTGAACAGTTTATTTACAGTTCCAGTTCGCCGTCATACACTTCGTTCCATGGCAGCCCCTGTTCTTCCAGCTCCCTCATGAACGGGTCCGGCTTCAGCTCCTCGACATTCCACACGCCCGGCCTCTTCCAGACGCCCTGCAGGAAGAGCTTTGCGCCGATCATTGCCGGGACGCCCGTCGTGTAGCTTACGCCCTGCGCGCCCGTTTCGCGGTACGCCGCCTGATGGCTGCAGTTGTTGTATATGTAATAGGTGCGTTCCAGGCCGTCGTTTATCCCGCGTATGCGGCATCCGATCGACGTTTCGCCGGTATAATCCGCTCCCAGTTCGCCCGGGTCGGGAAGGACGGCTTTCAGGAATTGAACGGGAACGATTTCCATGCCTTTGTACATGACCGGCTTGATGCCCGTCATGCCAATGTTGCGCATCACGCGGAGGTGCGTAAGGTATTCCTGTCCGAACGTCATCCAGAAACGCGCGCGCCGGATTGTGGGGAAGTTCCTGACGAGACTTTCCAGCTCTTCGTGATACATGAGGTAGGATTCGCGCGCGCCGATGCCGGGATACGTCAGGGGTTTGTGGACGGAGAGCGGCTCCGTTTCCAGCCATTCGCCGTTTTCGAAATAACGCCCTTTCTGCGTAATCTCGCGTATGTTTATTTCGGGATTGAAGTTGGTGGCAAAAGCCTTGTGATGGTCTCCGCCGTTGCAGTCGACAATGTCCAGACTGTGAATCCGGTCAAAATGATATTTCGCCGCATAAGCCGTGAAGACGCCCGTCACGCCCGGATCGAATCCGCAGCCCAGGATTGCCGTCAGGCCGGCCTTTTTAAACCTGTCCCTGTAAGCCCACTGCCAGCCATATTCATATCTGGCTTCGTCAAGCGGCTCATAATTGGCCGTATCCAGGTAGCTGACGCCATAGGCGAGGCATGCGTCCATGATGGACAAATCCTGATACGGCAGGGCGAGGTTCACCACCAGTTCGGGCCTGAACGACTCGAACAGTTCAAGCAGTTCGCCGACATTGTCGGCATCAACCTGCGCCGTCCGCACCGCCACGTCCCCGATACCGGCGGCTATCCTGTCGCATTTGCTTTTCGTGCGGCTCGCCAGCATGATGTCGGTGAAGACATCGGCGTTCATGGCCATCTTTTTCACCGCCACGGTACTCACGCCCCCCGCTCCGATTACCAATATTCTACTCATAATATTATAATGTATGTAAAAAGAATGGTTGCAAAAATACGGATTATTTCCGTATATGCAACATTACGGTTAATAAGTTTTCAGGGGGAAGCGGCAGCGCCTCGCGTCGATACCGGCCGTTCATCCGTTTATTTATGCGCTGTTCGTTTATGCCGGCGCAGCGTCAGGCGGTAAAAACAAAACCGCCACGACGTTTGGCCGTGGCGGTTTCGCATTGAATTGCCGGGGGGCTGAACCCGCGCCGTTAATGTTTAACGACAATCATCCGCGTCTGCGGCGTGCCCGACATGTAAATCCGCATGACGTAAATGCCGTCGTTCAACCGGCTGATGTCTATCTTTCCGGTGACGCGGTCGTCGACGAACACGCAAACGCCCACCTGACTGTATATCTCCACTTTCGATACCGGCCGGTCGCTGCGGATGTACAGGTCGCGCCGGGCGGGGTTGGGATAGACGGTCAGTTCCTGCGGCATTGCGGGATTGGCAACCGGTTCCGGCGGCATTTCGGGATCGTCCGTCGGAGCGTCTGTTACCTCCAGGCGTCCGTTGTAAAAGACATATTCATAATTGTTGTCGGAGCCGCCGGACAGTTCAATCGCGTAGAAACCGGGGGACGAACTTTCGTTTGCGGCACAGGTTACGTCGGGCAGCCGGTCCAGTACCGATGCGTCTTCGCCGTTCATGAAGCCGGAATAAGTGAATGTAAAGGCAGGGTTTGACGCGCCTGACTCGCGGGTCGTATCCCTGACGGCGACGGTCAGCGGCGCCCTGTCTACCGTCAGCGTACCGTTCTGGTGGGTAATCGCGTAATTATTGGCTGTGCTGCCACTGACAACGATGTCGTAAACGCCCGTGTCGCTGGTCGCCTCGGCCAAACTCGCAGCGAGCGGTTGTGTGGAAAATACCGCTTCGGTTTCGCCGTTTTTGAAGCCCGAACAGACAATCTTAAACGCGGGATTGGCGGCGCCGTACTCGCGGGTCGTATCCGCGGCGGCGACGGTCAGCGGCGCTCTGTCTACCGTCAGCGTACCGTCCTGGTGGGTAATCGCGTAATTGTTGGCTGTGCCGCCACTGACAACGATGCCGTAAACGCCCGTGTCGCTGGTCGCCCCGGCCAAACTCGCAGCGAGCGGTTGTGTGGAAAATACCGCTTCGGTTTCGCCGTTTTTGAAGCCCGAACAGACAATCTTAAACGCAGGATTGGCGGCGCCGTACTCGCGGGCCGTATCCGCGGCGGCGACGGTCAGCGTCGCCGCCGCGACCGTCAGCTGCCCTGCCGTGTAACTAAAATCGTAATTGTTGTCGGAAGCATCGACCGCTTCAATGGAATATGTTCCGACGGGAACGGGAACGGCGGCAACAGCCGAAACGCTTACCGCAGGAAGCAGGTCTATATCGTCCGGGGTATCGCCGTTTTTGAATCCTTCAATCGAGTAAGTCAGCGTCGGGAGGTCATCGCCGTATTCACATTCCTTGCCGTCCACCAGGACGGTCAACAGTGCGGGGGTGACGGTCAGCGTGCCGGATTGAGGGATAACCGTATAATTGTTGGCCTCGCCGCCGCTGACTGTGATGCCGTAAACGCCGACATTGTCGGTAACTTGCGCATCGGTGGCGACATCCGGCAGTTGTGACAGCGTCGATTCCGTTTCATCGTTTATGAATCCGGAATAAGCCAGCGTGAACGGGGGATTTTCTTCACCGTATTCACGGGTTTTGTCTTCGGCCGCAACGGTCAGCAGCGCCCTGTCTACGACCAGCGTTTGAGAAACCGGCGGGGCTACCGAATAGTTTTCATTTCCGGCCTGCGAGGCGGTAACGGAGCATGTGCCTGCGCCGGTAATCGTCAGGATATTTCCCTCAACAGTCGCTACCTGCGGATTGTCACTTTCATAAGAAACAGGCAGTCCGCTGCCGGAGGTTTCGGGAAGGACGAGCGTCCCGTCGCCGTAGGTATGTGAAGAAAATTCCTCGAAAGAGATGTTTTGGCGCGCCGGAATCACTTCGAGTTTTCCGTCGACCGGCAGATAATTGTAATTTTTGTCCATTCCTCCCGACAGTATAATGTCATAAAACCCGACGGGTGAACTTTCGTCCGCCAGGCAAACGGTATCCGGGAGTATATCCAGTACCGACTCGTCTTCACCGTTCCTGAAGCCCGAACAGGCCAGCGTAAATTCAGGATTGGCTTCTCCCCACTCGCGTTGCGCATCCTGAACGCTGACGGTCAAGTCCGCCTTCTCGATAATCAGTACCGTCTTCAGGTAATTGAACGTATAATTTTCGGCAGAGCCTCCCTCGATGGGAATGTGGTATGTCCCGGCGTCGCTTGTGGCGGTAATATCCTGGAGGGAAACGGCCGGACGGTCGGTCAGAACCGCTTCCGTTTCATTGTTTACAAAGCCGCTGTAATGTAAAACGAAATTCGGATTCTGCTCTCCATACGTGCGCCTTGCCGTGTCGCCGCTGACCGTCAATGAAACGGGGGATATTGTCAGGTTGACGGTCGTGTCGCCCGGCAGATAGCCGTTGACTGCGGGTTGTGAAGCCGTAACGGCTACGGTTCCCGCCTTTCTGGCGATCAGCGTGTCGCCGGATATTTCAGCTGTCGCATCGTCGGAACTCGTAAACAGAATGGAGGTTGACGTGTTGTTGCTGAATGCGCTTAACGGAATCCGTTCTCCATAAGAGATCGCCTCCTGCAACATGAATATTACGTTTACGGTCTTGATAATCGGGAAGCCCGTTTCGGTGGACATACCCCAGACTTCCTCAAAATCCCATGCCAGATGTTCTTCAATCCACGACCGGCTTTGCAAGTCGGCAGGACCGGCATCTTTTCCGTCTTTGCCGTTGGCGTCCTGACTGGTCACCGTTGCTCCGTTTACCTGCATGGAAGCAAGAGCATGGCAATTTTCAACGGTTATGCCGCTAATTCTCCTTGCTGTTTTTGCCGTAATGGTCGCATTGGCCGCAAAACAATTACTTACCTTACTGCCGCTTGATGAATATCCACAAATACCGCCGCCATCAGATTCGGCAATAATCTCTCCTGTATTATAACAGTTGCGGATATTGATATCTTCTGCATGTCCGCAAATACCGCCGGCATCAGAATACGTCACCTTATCGGGTTCGGCAAGAATCTCTCCCGTATTATAACAGTTGTCGATAACAGTAGAACTGTTGGAATTAGCCTTTGCATTTCCACAGATGCCGCCGGTGCAATATCCTCCTCCTGTAACTTTCCCTTTATTATGACAGTTGCGGATATTGATATCATCTGTATCTCCGCAAATACCGCCGGTATAAAAATTTCCTGTGATCTCGCCGGAATTAGAGCAATTGCTGATAATAGCAATCGCGTTTATATTCCCGGTAGAGCATGTTGCTGTTCCACAGATACCGCCGGCAGAACTGGTAACCGCCGTAATTTTTCCGGTATTACGGCAATTGCTGACAGTTATAAAATTTGAAACTGCGGTGGCACAAATACCGCCGCTATTAGTATCAGCTATAACGTCCCCCGTATTGCAACATTTTATTACGGTAATACTGCTTGTAATTCCATCCATTGCCCGTCCATAAATACCGCCGGAATAACTGCTGACATGGGCTTTGGCTATAACCTTGCCGGTGTTATAACAATTTATTATGGTATCATTGGAGGATGCATAGTAAATATTAGCGCTTCCACAAATACCCCCGGATGTAGCCATATTGTCTGTATATGGAGAAACAGAAGCATCCGTTACTATTTCCCCCGTATTATAGCTGTCACTTATACAACCGGACATCTGTCCGCAAATACCGCCGGAATAAATGTGATGAACATTGGGAGAATAATTGTAAAAAGTAATTTCTCCCGTATTGTGGCAATTGCGTACAGTAACACCGGGCGCCGATCCGCAAATGCCGCCGGCAAAAGAGGAGGAATAACTCGCGGCAGACACACGAATCGTAATCTTCGCCCCATTGTAACAATTGACAATGGCCGTGCTTCTGGCATAACCGCAAATACCGCCGACATCCGCGGACGTTGTTGTCGTCACGGAAATACTGCCTTTCACGCCCAGATTCCTTATTGTTGCGCCGGCAGCACAGGCAAAAACGCCGGCATAAACGGCCGCCGTATCCACGTTCATTTCCAGCGTATGTCCGCCGCCGTCAAAAGTGCCGTTGAAAGAATAAAAATCATCTCCTACTGTCGTGGTAATCCCGGTCAGATCCTGCGTCAGCAAAAAATACTCACCCGGGTAATAATAAAAATTTCTTTTCGCCAGTTCCTCCATATCCTCTTTTGAAGAAATCAGAAACGGGTCGTCTTCCGCACCCGTGCCGCCGCTGAAACCCCGGGCGGAAACTGCGCCCGTCGCCCAAAACAGGCACAGTATTGTCAAAAGAATGATTTTTTTCATAAGTTTATTTGTCAGTATATTTCAATCTTATCAAAATCCCTGTATAAATGGGTCAGCAGCAATTCCACAAACCGGCCCATCACATAGCTCTCCCCGCCCCTGTCCTGCTGTGGACTTCTCACGGCAGAAACCGATATTCTGTCCTTCCTTATTCCGGGAGATAAAAATATATCTTCCCATTGACCTTTTCCTCCGGTATGAACAAGATTATCACCCGTAAAATCCCATGTTTTGACTCTTTCACCGGTAATCTCTTCCCGGATTTTCTCTATAAACTCTTCCGGTTTTTCTGTGTATATGACTATTTTCATTTCGTTTGTTTCCTATTGAATTTCCCCTACTCTTTTCGCGGCTTTTCGGGATACTCCGTTTTTCTGTTTATAACGTCCATAAAAAAAGGGGGAGGGTGTCAACGACGGGATAAACAGTCTTTTGGCACCCCCCCCCGCAGTGAGCAGCCTACGGTATGACGGCCATGACGATTTCGCTCCACGGGCCTTTTTCGCCGCGGGTGCTTTCCCAGCGGAGACAGAAGTAGGCCGTTTTGCCCCGGTCGCGCTCGTCGAACGTCAGCGTGAAGGGCGAGCGGGT
>JAIRYY010000288.1 GCA_031267485.1 Tannerella sp. | reverse complement strand
CGAGATATTCGACCGCTACGGCGCCAAGTTCCAGAAGATAACGCCGGAAGGCAGGGAAGCCCGCGAAGAGTTCTATCAGCTGCAGGCGGCCGCCGTTATTAAAGCGAACGCGCCGGAGGGAACCGACATCCGGTCGATGCTGCTTTCAACCGACAGCCGGCTGCGGCGCGTTTATATTGAGATAAAAAAACGTTTAAATGCTGTCTAAACATGGCATTCATCACCAACATAAACCTGCAAAACACCTGTCACGAAGAGATGGCATTCGAGGGTCAGTGGCGCGACAGTTTCGGCTGTCCGTCGCCTGTCGGCGCGTGGATTATTTACGGCATGAGCGGAAACGGTAAAACGTCGTTTGCTCTGCAGCTGGCAAAATATCTTACCGGCTTCAATAAAGTACTCTACTGGTCGATTGAGCAGGGCAATACTCAATCTTTCCGGCGAGCATGGCTGCGCGAAAAGATGGACGAATGCGGTAACGACATCATGCTTGCCGACGAAGACAACAGTTTCGACGCCATCGTTCGCCAACTCACGCAAAAGCGCGGACGCAACATTCTGTTTGTCGACAGCCTCACGCCGTTACGCGCCAAGTCGTACAGCGAGGAAAAGTATGAATATTTCGGCGTCCGGCAATACGAATCGTTTCGCCGCCGGCTGAAGGGGAAGTTGATCGTGTGGATCAGCCACGAACATTCGGGCCGTCCCGACACGACAACAGGGGACTATATACTGAAGCTGTCCGACCTGAAAATGCGTGTAGAGGGTTTCCGCGTATTCACCAATACGCGAAGCGGCAAAGGGCTGGCGGATTTTGTTGTATGGGAAGAGGGCGCCGCGAGATATTGGGGGAAAGTGAGAAATAGATATGAATTATAAATGATAAATTATGAATTATGGACGAAGTGATTGAAATTTTGGCGGAAAAAGTGCTTAACAGTTTATCGGGATGGTCTCTTCCGGATCAGGCGCACATAATGAGGGAAATTGCCGACAGGCTGACGGAACTGTCGGGCGAATGTCTTAAAAAGGAGTATTGTTTATATTTAACGGACGAAAACGAATAAAATCATGCAAACATTAAAGGACAGAGAGAAAAACAGGCTCGTGAAGAAGTTTCACATACTTCTGGGGCGGTATGGTATCGACGAAGATACCAAAAAGGAGTTGCTTGCGCAGTTTGGCACGACGAGCAGCGTGCATTTGAGCGCCGCACAACTGATTGAACTGTGCGGCCTGGTCGAAGAGGCAGGCAATCCTGCGATCGCCGGGCAGGACAAATGGCGCAAGCGCCTGATGGCTGCGATCGGCGCCTGGTGCCGGGCGACCGGACGCGAGGAGAACGCCGCATACATAAAGGCCGTCGCCTGCCGGGCGGCGGACAGGGAACATTTTAATCAGATTCCACAGGCTGTCCTGCGGAATTTGTACTACGAATTTAAGGACAAACAGAAGTGTCGTGACGCGGTAAATGCGATTGATGCGGAACGGGCGCTGGAGGTGATTTGTTTAAACTGAATATTCGAAATCATGGAATATGCCGGTATTAAAAAAAAACTGAAGCGCAGGGCGAATTTGCTTTATGCACTGCGAAAGAAAGGGATACGGTGCGACACTCGACAGCGAACGGTGTTTTTCCCGTATGGGGAATCTTCCGAAGGTATTTGCCAGATTCGGAGGCTGAGGGAAGAGTTCGGGTTTGCGGTACAATTCGAGATAACACAAGAGTCGATATTTTTCGATGGAGGTTTGATTTTTTAACCGGGCGATAGCCCATAATATATTTAATCATTTGAGTTATGGAAACCAAGAAAATTAAGCCGGAGGATTTTTCGGTAGAAGAGTTGGAAGAGATACTGAAGCGGAAACGGGAGCAGAAGCAGAAGGAGGCGCTGGAACGGCGCGAGGCGTACGAAGGATTGCGTGACGGACTCCTCAATAATATTGAGGGGGAGGTTTGTACTCTGGGTACTTCGATCGGAACCTTTTATGACATGCTGGTTACGGAAACGAAGGCGTTTTACAGCATTATGCTGGATTACGGGCAGTTGCGAAATGGCAGCGGGCAGATGAATTACAAGATTCGCAACGGGCGTTTTATGATTGAAGTGAGGACGAACAAGGTCAAGAAGTTCGACGAGCGTGCGGATGTGGCGGCGGAGCGTCTGATCGGTTTCCTTCGTGACTGGATAAAATCGTCGGAGCGTGGTGCGGAAGATACGATGTACCAGCTGGCGATGACGTTGCTGGAACGGAACCGTTACGGGGATTTGGACTACAAATCAATCTCGAAACTGTATGGCTTCGAGGCGCAGTTTGGCAGTGACGAATACAGCAGTATCATGCAGTTGTTTCGCGAATCGAACGTCGTGGAGGGTACCGAGACGAATTTCTATTTTTACAGGAAGACGGACATGGGCATCTGGCGCAAGATTGAGATTTCGTTTAACAGGATGTGATAAATGAAATATAACAGTACAAAAAAGAGGGCGCAGGCCGTACGGCGCATTGTGGAGGAAAATTATGAACCCGGCCGCAACGACCGCAGCAAGATGCATATCTACCGCACGATCATAAAGCGGCAGTTCGGCATCTCTGCGTCCACTTTTTTTTCTTATTTAAAAGAAAATGACAGTGATAAAAAATAAACATTCATGATAAAGCAACTTTATTTGGACATCAAAACGCGGCTGCAAAGCGTTGTCGATGCCGACGGCAACCGGGTGTTCCGGCACTTCGACATGTGGAACCGCCAGCCGCAGTTCACACAGGAACAGACCGGATTCGACTTTCCGGCCATATTCGTCGAGTTTACTCCAATGGTATGGAGCACGCTGGGCAACCGCGTACAGGAGTGCGAACTGAACGTCCGCCTGCATATCGTTACCGAGTGGCACGCCGACACCGCCGACTATTCTCCTACCGAGCAGCGGGCGCTGGAGTTCCTCGACATCGCCGACCGCATGGTCTGCGCCCTCCAAAACTTTGCCACGCCGTATATGAACTCCTGGATGCGTTCGCGGTCAATCATCGACCACGACCACGACACGCTGGTCAATAACATTGAAGAGTACCGGTGCAACCTTCGCGACACAGGCGCAGTAAAGAAACGCGTCCCCGTACAGGCGCAGTTCAAACTTATTGAATCCAAAACGCTATGACGCCGAACCAATTTCAACAGCGTTTAAAAGAAACGGCAAAGGAACTGAAATCCTTCGTCGAAGATGTCGCCCCGGAGATAGCAGGCAACGAAGCGGTAGCGCATTTCCGGGAGAATTTCGACAGGGAAGGCTTCGTAGATAACGGCTTAAAAAAATGGGCGGACGTGAAGCGACGCGATAAGAACAGCCCCTGGTATGGCTTTTCGGCGAACACCGGTTCACACTTTTCTTCCACGCGGGCACAGGACAAAATCCTGCATGACACCGGCGAACTGCGAGACAGCATCGAATACGAAATAACCGGCAGGGGCGAAGTAACGATCGGTAGCGACAAGCCATACGCCCGCGTACACAACGAGGGCGGAACGGCTAAGATATTCGGCAAAAAAGCGTTCACAATGCCCCGGCGACAGTTTATCGGCGAAAGCAGTGAGCTGGACGACCGTATAATACATGAACTGGAACGCGAAATAGGGAAAATAATTAATAATCCGAATAAACCATAAAAACTTGCCGGTTAAAATATTGTTTGTATATTTGCAATCCATTAAAAATCGAAAGGAATGGCATACCTGCTTAAAGCTAAGTCGCCGCCTTTCGGTTTTTATGCTTTTTAAAAGGTATCTTTCCGGTTGTCGAATATATAAATCTGTTCAGATAAACACGCCCGTTTTTATTTTTCACAACTTCCTCCGCCACATTATAGTAAATATTACGTTTCTTGTCTTTGAAATAATAGAATCGCTGAATATTATCCGAACGGTCTTTATACAAATCCGACGAGCGTACATATTCGGCCTCTCGAATCAAGTCGTCTATTTTTGCAAGTTCCGTCCCGGACAGTTTTATATTCTTTTCGAGAACGTCATTAACTATGTGGCTGTTACCTGACTTTTTAAACGTTATTTTTATTTGTTTGTCGGCTGCAACTGCCCGTATAACATTCTTTTTAAGCAATGGCAGCATCGAATCTTCCAACTTTTCGCGTTTCCGCGCCTGCGCCGTTTTCACCTCCGCCGCCTTCATTGCCTTAAGGCAGTTGTAGCAGTCCTTTCGCTGTCCGGCTGCAAGTTCCGGGCTGACAATAACCCGTTCTCCCGGCAGCGGACAGGAGGCGCAGCCTTCGGGAAAATACGGATGTTTGTCCGTAACCGCCTGCGCCGTTTTTCCGGGATTATTTTGAAACACCGGCGATACCGGTTCTTCTCCCGGCGGCAAGTCTGTTGCCTCGCGTCGCGTTTGCCGGATGGAACATTTGCAATTCCACGACAACGGAGGCGTGTGAGTGTCCCACCAGGGATGGTCGACCGGCAATATCGTGCCGGCAAAGCTCTCATGTTCCGGACGCGGATTGAGCGAAGAAGTGCGCATATACTCAATGTTCGGAAAAATATGTTTTTTCTCCTCGAACGTTTGCCACTGCGCTCCCATCCGGGCGGAACGCACCACCATGTTATATTCTGTTTGCAGCCACGTCCGGTTATATTTGCCGACCACCGGTGCGGCCACTTTCCGAAACTCGTAAAAAGATCGTAATTCACCGTTTTCGGTGCGTATAAGCTTCGATAATATCTCCGCCTCGCTGTGGCTCTTAAATGCGGCAAAAATGGCTGTATTATCCTTAAACTGCGAAATAAACCGTTCATTGCGCTTGCCGAACTCTGCGCCGAAGTTTTGGAACGTCCGCCCGGCGGCGGTCTGAAGCGGACGGTTGTTCAGCGCAAACAGGCTGGGAGGGATTTCAATCCTGCCGCGTCCGCTCTGTTTTTCGTAAATGTTTTGCAGCGCCTGTTGCAGCAGACCGTCGAACGACCGCCCGAACCGGACAGTCTGTCCGTCATCGGCAAGTGCAGTGCATTCTCCGCAATCGCAACCGATGTGATACAGGCTGTCAATATTTTTTGTTTCGGGCGTGACGTACGACAGCGCGTGGCGCAACGCCCCTATGCGAAAAAATCGAACTCTGCCGACAACTGTTCGCCGGTCGGCGGCGGCGTTTGCGGATGGGAGCGCATTTCCTCTTTCCGTTGCTCGTAATCGTCGGGTTTGGGAATATCAAACTCTTCGTAGATATAGTCGTCGTCTACCGGCACAGCCGCTTTGACCGCTCCGATAACGTTCCACTTCTTTTTAAGCGTATCCCAGTCTTTGTCGGGCTTTTCGTACCTTATTTCGCCGCCTTTCGCATTTATCCCGAATCGCTTGAGGATGGAGCGGAACTGTGCATTAAGCACGGAAAGGATAAACAGTTCGTCGCTTTTCTTTTTATCGTCCTCCTCCGCCTGGTGCACTTCGCCCAGCGAGCGCGCCCCATTGTCGCCCTGTTCGGTGGTCAGCGTATTACCCAGAATGGTTTTGCTTATTCCGGCATCACAAATCTCAATAAACTTGTCATAGACGTCCGACGAGGACGTGCTCCCGCCCGTTTCGTGAAGTTTAATCTCCACCGACTTGGGATGCACCATGCTCATGCCCGCCCCCCAGTTGTTCAGCATTTGTTCTATCTTTATTCGTGTCTGGTCGTCGAAAGCGTCGTACATAGCTTCGCGAAACGGCATGCCGAACATCTCGGAGAACTGCGACCAGTCGCCCATCGTTCCACGTTTGTAGATCACGTAAGGCGCCGCTTTTGCAAATAGCCCCTTGTCCGAATAATTCCCCGCGCCAAGCATATAATTAGCGAGCGGCGGGTTCATGTACAGCCAGTCGCCCGTAATAGATGACGCCGCTTTTGAGATACACTCAAACTCCGGTTCCGGATGAACATTCGCTCTTGGAATCAGGTCGAAGTCGATGCGGTAACACTCCTGCTCTTCGTCGTACCAAATATCATTAACCTGAATAAGCGTGTATCCGTATGCGATTGTCTTGTGCAATTCCTCTATCAGGCGGCGCATATCGGGTGAATTAAGCAATTTCGTGACCGTTTCATCCTTCTGTTCGTCGCGCACGAACAGAAGCCGTCTGTTCAGTACGGCGTCGCGTCGTTTACCCCACGTGGCCTCTATCTGCCCGTCGAGCATAATATCGTCGTAAAGGTCGTAAAGTTGTTTGCGCATCGGATTCTGCGGGTTTTCAAACGCCGCAATCGCAGTCTTCCAGGTCTGAATGGTTTTCGTCGCCCGGCCCGGCGTCGATTGCTCAATCAATGCGACAACCTGTTTTCCCTGTTGTTGTTTTTTCTTAGCCATAATTCATAATTCAAATATGGTGGTCTCGTTTCGAGTTTCCGGAATAATACAGATAGTTGCTCGAGGTCGTCCCGTCGGCATTAAGATTCAGCCGCTGCAGTTCCGGGATGGACGCCTTTTCGGCCTGCACGTCGCGCAGGAACCGTACAGCCGCCTCGTAGGCATATACGCGCGTCGGCGGCATATTAACCGGAGCGGAGAACTGGTGACAGTTGTAGATCGCGATGTCCCGTACAAGTTTAACTGTCATCGCTACCCGGTCGGCAGCATCCGCCGTCTTTTCAAACTCTGTGAAAATATCGTATCGCGCGGCCAGGTAGCCGGCTACTTCGCCCTGCGCTTCTATGATCGCGCGACCGGCCACTTCGTTTTCGTCGCGGGTGATGGCAGTTAGCACTTCCCCCCCGCATGCCTCTCTTGAGGTCGTCTATTGATAAATACATTTTTTTTGAATTATGAATTAAATGCGTTTGGTGTTGATGTGTCTGGCCGATAGCGTCACGCTGTTTTCCGCAAGGATGGATATTCTGCGCTGCAGCCACCAGACGCCACCCTCAATGCAGTCGGCGCCGTCGGCCGGGGCCGACAGTCGGGGCGTCAGCAGCAGGAACTGTTCGGCAAGGCGTTTGAAGTGTTCGCCGTCTTTTTTGTCGGCGTTCAGGACGAGGCGTCCCTGGCGGTTCAATGGCTCCAGGTTGCCTTCTATTCGCGAAAACTTGTCGGGCTTCTTGCGTTCGTCGGGCGCGATGTTGATGGCTTTCCCCTCCTTTGCCTTCTCGACGAACAGCGGGATAAATACCTGCTGGTAGAACGGATCCTGCAGGGTATTGTTTTCAATCAGATTATAGACCTGCACGCCTTCGGGGACGGCAGCGTTCACATCATAAAACCAGTCCACAAATTCGGCATTGGTAGCCCGCTGTACCCGCCCGTCCAGCACGTAATATTTGCCGTCGAGCGCGCCGATCAGCCATACGGCTTTCATCGAATTGGCGGCATTGCGATTGTTCGAGGGCGAAGGGTCGCCGTAGCATACCAGGAAAGGGAATTTCTTTAGCGGCGGGCATTTCTCGAAATGCATTTCCGTAAATACGGCGCCTTCGTTTATCGGGTTGTTCATATACTCTTTCTGAAACGAAGCATACGACATAAACGCCTCCCGCTGACGTATACGTTCCTCCGTCCAAAGTTCCGGCCATGAGGGATTTCCGCATTTGTCGCGCACGTTTACGCGGGTTATATATGTTCCGTCGATGGCTGCAATGTTAGCCAGTACCGACTGATTGCTGATAAGGTTGCCCACCATGATAAACCGACCGCCCTGCGCTCCGAATGTCCCGTATAACGCTTCCTGCACCCATTTGGTCGTTTTTTTCACCCGGTCTTCGTTCAGGCACAGTTCGTCGTCGTCCAGGTCGTCGCAGACAATGTAGTCCGGACGGAATCCGCGCTTGTTCAGTCCGCGAGGTTTTTGTCCCCGTCCGAGCGCAATGCAGTTGAAGCCGTCGGACGTCTGGAAATTGCCTATTTCCCATTTGCCGACGCACGTCTGTTCGCCGAAGTCGGATATGTAACGCTGGTTGAACGCCAGTTCGGTCTGCAGGTTGGCAGCCCACGAGAGCGCCGAATTTTCGTTTGCCGAAACAATGACAAAGACGTTTATCGTGCGCCGTTCCTGACATTTGAGCCAGAGTGGTATGAAAAGGTTCATGTGAGTGGATTTGGCATGTCCCCGCGCCCACATAAAAATGCCTGTGAAGTTTTCGTGGTCGCGTATTTTCTTTGCGGCGTCCAGGTGGAATTTTGCCATCGGCGTCATCTTGCCTGTTTTCTGATCTGTGCACCAGTGCGGAAAATAGTAGGCGACAAATCCGGCGTAGTCTGCCTGCAGGCGTTTGACGCGCGCCAGCTGCTGCGCTTTCGTTTCGCTCGCGTCGACGACCGTCTCGTTGCATGCCTGCGCATAATGGGTTCCCCAGAGCTGGAGAGCCTTTTTTATTTCCGCTTGCGTTGACATGTTTTCTTTTTATAATTGTTCCACCGGTTGATAGCCTGAAGATAAACCGCGTTACTTTCCCGGTCGATTTCTTTCAGCGACCTGTCGAACTGTCCGAAAATGCGTTCCCGTTTCATAGGCTTATTTTTTTGACATGTTTTCGTTGATGTACAAATCCTGGTATTTATCCAGCAGGCTGATAAATTCGGGCGTTATCTCCGGATCGAACGTGGCGCGGTGGCGCACCCATTTTGAAAAGGCTATAAAGACATCGATCGTGCTGACAACATTTGCCTTTTTGTCTAATTTATCAATGAACGAGGCGAATTTGGCCAACTGGTCGGGCAGCGTGGCTATCAGCTGCGGGTCATCGCTCTGATAAATCCGATCGAGAAGCATGTTGACCGCTCCCAGCGCCTTGTTAACAAGTTCCGGACGCGTGATGTTCACGCCCGCACGAAGGGTCGCCCAGCGGCCCTCGTCCACCCATCGCGAAAGGCTTTGCTGCGAAACCCCCACTTTTGCCGCAATTTCTTTCTGCAGCATGCCCTCCATGTAATAGAGCCTTGCGCACTCGCATTTGTCTTTCATTTCTTTTTTTGCCATAGTTTTTTCACGCAAAAATACGCGGCAGTCAGTGTCATAAAAAAAAAGTAGTCCAATTTCCGGAGAGCTTTTTTGCGGTTATTTCGAAACGGTCGACATTTGCCACAAAAAAAACGGGAATGGATAAAAAGACTTTTGTACTGTCTGACGGCACTCGAAAAAACACGCACGGCTTTATGCTCGACCTGAACGGTCTCGACCTGGGGCGCTTCCGTGGCAATCCCGTCATGCTGTATGCCCACGATCGGCGCCAGGTAATAGGCCGGTGGATCAATATCCGGCTGGAAGATAACCGGCTGCTGGCCGACGCCGATTTCGACGATGGCGACGACTTTGCCGCGAAAATTGCCGCCAAGGTGGACAAGGGCTATCTGCGGGGCGCCAGCGTGGGGATACACATAAAGAAAATGGCCGACACTGATACCGGAACGATTGCTACCGCGGCGGAACTGCTTGAGGCAAGTATCGTTTCCATTCCGTCCGATGCGGGAGCCGTCGTTCTGTACGACGACCGGCAGGACATTGTAAGTCTGGAGGCAATTAAAAACAACTTTAATAATATTTTAAACAGAAAAAAAATGGACGACAACAACGTAACAAACCTGACGGCGCAGGTAACTGCCCTGACGGCCGATGTGGCAGCGCGCGACACGCGTATCGCAGAACTGGAGGCCACGGTACGGGAACTTGAGAAAAAACGCGTCGAAAGTCTGATCAACAATGCTGTTGCGGCAAAGAAAATCGGCGCGGACGAAAAAGAAACTTATGTGGCGCTTGCTGCAAAAGACTACGAAGGCGTAAAAAAAATTCTCTGCAAAATGCAGGGCGCCGCACGCGTCGCCGGACAGTTGGAAACAGGTAGAACCGCTACCACCCTCTCATGGGACGAACTCGACAGGGCAGGCCGTCTGGCCGCGCTGAAAGCTGACAACCCTGAAGAATACCGGAGGGTGTTCAATGAGAAATTTAAATGAAAATTGCAGGGTCGCGGCGTGCCGCAGCTATAGCATTAAAAATTAAAAATCATGGCAATACAAAAAGAAATCTGGATTAATTCCATTATTGAGGGGCTGTTCCCCGACAACTCGTTTGCGTCGAAATCAATTGATCATAGCGAGTTTGTAGACAACATCACGGTGCACGTTCCCAACGCCGGAGCGCCGCCTGCAGTCACCGAAGACGTACCGGCCGACGGCGCTAGCATTGCCGTTGCCGAACGCCGTACGGATGTTCCGCTCGACTACAATATCACTTCGTGGCGCGTCGGGCCTATACGCATTACCAAAGCCGAAGAGGTGGAATTGTCGTATAACAAACGCGAAAGTGTGATAAAGGGTTTTCGCGTGGCTCTCCAGGGCAAAATCTACGGCGAACTGCTCAAAAGCTGGTACCCTGCCGGTGGCAGTAAACTGGCTACCGGCGGCGATTCCTATGCGCTCGCAGGCGACGGAGCGCCCTCCGCAACAGGCAACCGCCTGAAACTTGTCAAGGCGGACATCCGCAAACTGCGCACCCTTTTCGACAAGCAGGATATTCCTCTCGAAGGGCGTAATCTTCTGCTCGACGCCGAACTGTACGGACAACTGCTCGACAGCCTTACCGATACCGAAAGCGCCGCTTTCCTTGCTTCGGCAAGCGCCCAGAGCGGCATCGTGGGCAAACTCTATGGCTTCGACGTCTACCTGCGTTCCACCGTCCTGACGGTAACCGCCACCGGTGCGCTGAAAACGGGAGCGGCGGCCGCCACCGACTGCCTGGCAGGACTGGCATGGAGCACGCAGGCCGTCTCGCGGGCCGTGGGCGAAGTAACGATGTATGAAAACGAATCCGATCCGCACAACTTTGGCGACGTAATCTCCGCCCTTGTACGTGCCGGAGGAAAGTACATGCGCAACGACAAGGCTGGCGTGGTACTGCTTTACCAGGGAACACCATAACTTAAACCCAATTAATATTTAAAATGATGAAAAAGTTCTTTTTACTTGCAATTATGTTTCTTGGGGTCGCGCTGTACGGCGCGGCCCAAACCGGCGACGTTCCGGCGACGGACAACCCCGTAGCAGGCGCGTTCACCACATTTGCCATGCTGGTGGCCGTTATCCCAGTCGTTACGGAGTTTGTCAAGAAACTGCTGCCAGGCGAAAATGGCAGCGGCTTTTGGATGCAGGCGCTGAGTTGGAGCGTCGGCGTAATGGTTACCGTCTTTGGATGGCTGCTCAACTTGGGATTTCTTTCCGGCTTAAGCATATGGATGGCCTTGCTTTACGGATTGGGTGCAAGCCTGGCAGCCAACGGCGTTTTCGATACGCATATTATAACGGCGCTGTTCGATTTGTTTACGTCAAAAAACAGTGATGGCAACGAAAAACCCTAAATTGGATGGAGGCATCGACACTGCAAACGGAGTTGTTTGCGTTGCAGGAGAGCCTGACGAACAACACCCACGCGCGGGAGAAATTGAAACGGCAGGCGCGTCTGCCGTTTCCTTTAACAGAGAAAGGAACAGGTTCCAGACATCTGATGGACGGCTGTTCACAACCGTCCGCAAAGCGCGGAACCACATAAATGGACAGTAACAGGACAATGAACGATATAATTTTTCAGAAACAGAACGGCGGCATGGGCCGGACGGCTGCAAACGAAGACAACGTTTCCGGCCTGATCATGTCGGCAGACGGTAAACTGACCGGCGCCGAACTTTCGGAATTTGACGAAGTTGATTCCAGACTCTACATCGTCAAACTGACGTATTACGAGCAGTTGGGCAACACGTACCTGATCACCCCCAGCGGAGAGCCTGCCGACGATGCCGACTACGCAAAGAACGCTATCGACTACCACGTCGCCGAGTTCTTCCGCCTGTCGCCTACCGGTATACTCTTCCTTGCCATATTGCTCGAAGGCAACGTAGCCGCCGTCGACATAACAATGCTGCAGAACTACGCCGAAGGACGGATACGCCAGGCTGGCATCCTCACTCCTGCGATAGCGGCTGTGGCCGACTACCAGGCGGCAGCCGCACTGCTCGAAACGGAACACAAGCCGCTAAGCATCATATTCACGATCGACGGGACAAAAACAACGGTTGCCAGTTATGTGGCTGCCAACGCCAACGTACTGGCCGGACGCTGCAACGTCTCCGAACTGATCGGGTGCGACCTCTACCCCGCGCTGTTGGCTCGTCTGGGAGTGCATCCCGGACTGTTCGCCCCTTACGGCTGTATCGGCGCCTTACTGGGCGCCGTCTCGAAAGCTGCAGTCAACGAATCCGTAGCCTGGGTACAGAAATTCCCGCTCTCGCTGCTGATGCCCGGACTCACTTCCGGCGACCTGGTGAAAGAAATCCCGACCGGCGACCTGGACATCATCAACGGCAACCGCTATATCTTTGTCCGCACTTATCCGGGAGATGCCAACAACTACTTCAACGATTCGTTTACTTATGACGTGGGAACTTCCGACTATGCCTTTATCGAAAACGTGCGCACCATGGACAAGGCCATGCGCAACATCCGTTCCAATCTGCTGCCCTTCCTGAACGCTCCGCTCTACGTGAACGCATCGACCGGACGCCTTCGCGCCGACACAGTGGCTGTCCTCGAAACGGTTGCCGGACGTGCGCTCGAAGACATGGAAAAGGCGGGTGAACTGTCCGGTTACGTCGTCGAAATCGACCCCGAACAGGACGTACTGGCCACTTCGCTGGTCGAAATCGTCATTCGAAACGTGCCGGTAGGCGTAATGCGGAAAGTGCTGGTAAAAATTGGTTTCACTACTAAAATTTAAAGAATATGAACGGAATACCACTAATCAATGGCTACGAGTACTCGTGGGGCGATATCGTCTGCAACATCGGCGGCGTACCGGTAACGGGTATCAGGGCAATCGAATACAGCGATGAACAGGAGGTCGTGAACAACTACGGCGCGGGACGCTACCCCATATCGCGCTCCAAAGGTCGCATCACCTGTGCGGCCAAAATAACGCTGACCATCGAGGAGGTACGCGCCATTAAAGCAAACGTACTGAACGGGAGACTGCAGGATATCCTGCCATTCGACATCATCGTGTCGTATTTGCCCGATGACGCAACAAAAATTCATCACGATACGATCAAAAACTGTCAGTTCAACAAAAACGCCCGCACATGGGCCGAAGGCGACACAAGCCAAAACGTCGAACTGGATTTGGTTGTATCCCACATTGTATGGGGATGAATCATGAATGAGAATTTACGATTCGGCCCCTGAAGATTCTAAAATACCCAATCAAAAATCAAAAATCATGAACAAAGAAGTGATAATAGAGATTAACAGCGAAGATGGCGGTTTGACCGCGGAAATCAAATTCAAACGCCCCGATCCGACGGCGCTGTCGGCTATGAACAAGCTGCAAAAGACGGATGAAGTAAGGGCTGTGGACATGCTTTTCACGCAGTGTTGCGTTGACTGTCCGGAATGGATACGGGACGACGGCTTTCTGAAATTGCAGGTCGGCGCGGCAGCCCTCGACCGGATGAGTAACCAGTTTACCGTTTCCGTAAAAAACTGATGCAGGCGTTCCGGATAGACGAACGGGACGCCTGCAGTCAGCTGTCTATCGGGAACGCCTTAATCCGTGCAAATTTTGGAACAGACCCGGCAACGCTTACGCCGGTAGAATGGGCGCAGCAAATGCAGGAAGCGCTATGGTACGAACGATATAAACTGCGTTCGCAGGCTGAACTTCTGGCGGCGCTGTTCGGAAACAAAAAACATTAAACGGCAAAAAAAAAGATGGCGGACAAAACGGTAAAATTTACAATAAACATAGACGGCAACGCTTATGCGGGTGTCGTTAAGATTGATGAAGCCTTTAAGAAGCTGACTACCCAGGCAAAAACCAGCCTGTCGTTTTTGGAACGGTTCGGAGGCCTGGCGCTAAAATTCAATATGATTTCCGATGCCGCAAGCAAATTGCGCGACACGCTTAACTCCGCCATCCAGCCCGGCATCGATTTCGATTCCTCCTTACGCGAACTTTCCGCCATTACGGGCGTAACCGGTCAGGGCCTGCAGACCATCGGCCAAAACGCCCGCGATGCCGCCAAAGCATTCGGTATCGACGCCACCAATGCCGTACGCTCCTACTCGCTTATCCTCTCGCAACTGTCGCCCGAATTAGCAAAAAACCCCGAAGCGCTGAAAGCGATGGGCGACGCGGCGGCAGTTCTCAGCAAGTCGATGGGTGGCGACGCGGCGGCGGCAACCGAAACGCTCACAACGGCGATGAACCAGTTCGGCATCTCGCTCGACAACCCGATGCAGGCCAGCCAGGAAATGGCCGACATGATGAACGTCATGTCGGCGGCCGCCAATGTCGGATCGGCCGAGCTTCCGCAAATCAAACAGGCGCTCGAACAGTCTGGCATGTCGGCAAAGGCCGCCGGCGTTTCTTTCGAGGAACTGAATGCCGCCATACAGGTGCTCGACAAAGCGGGAAAGAAAGGAAGCGAAGGCGGCATCGCGATACGCAACGTAATGAACATTATCTCGCGCGGACGGTTTATGGACAAAAAATCGCTCGAAGCGCTCGAAGGAGCCGGGGTAAATATCGAGGCGCTCGGCGACAAATCAGCCTCGCTTACCGACCGCCTGCGCCTGCTGAAACCGGTGATGGGCGATACCGCTTTAATCAGTAAAATGTTCGGAATGGAAAACCAGGCAGCCGCCCTGGCCCTGCTTGATAACCTGGACGTGGTAGACGAATATACAAAAGCGGTAACGGGAACTAATTCGGCCTACGAATATGCCGGAACTATCATGGATAGTTACGCCGAACGGCAGGCAAGAATAAAAGCGCGGTTCGATGACCTGAAAATATCCCTGTTCAACGCCACAGGCAGCTTGGGAATCTGGGCGTCCACGATTGCTTCGGCGCTTGTCCCGCTGGCTCAACTGATGCCCGCATTAATCGGGATAGGCCACGCGTTTGTATGGGTAAGAAGCATTAAAATAAAAGATACCATTGCAACGATAATGAACTCGCGCGCCATTCGCGCCGCCGGTATCGAATATGCTTTTATGCGCGCCGAGATAATGGGCGCCGGTATGGCTAACATCGGTTTTATTAAAAATGTCATCCGTGCTACCTGGGCGATTGGACGTTTTGCCACGGTCGGACTTTTCAACGCAATAAAGGCGCTTGTTTTGATGCCTTTTTCACTTACGGCTGCAGGTGGCGCTTTCGGCGTCTTTGCGACGACGGCAAGGGTGGCCTGCGCTGCCATATCGACGGCAATTCACAGCATTCCCATCATCGGATGGATCGCTTTGGCTATTACCGCCATATCGGCGCTATTCGTATGGCTGTATAACAAATGCGACGGATTCCGGGCTGTTATCAATGGCATAGGTGCGGCCCTGAAAGCAATTTTTACCGGCAACTGGTCGCAGATAGGCAAATCGTTTACAAACGCTTACGAAAAAACGCTTGCCGACGCCAAGGCAGCATCCAAAAAAGCGGAAGAAGACGACCCGCTCGCGCAAATACACACGCTCGAAGAACAGTTGAAAGAGGAGGGCGCCAAGGAAGATGCAGCCGGAGACTTAAACATAACCAGCACGCTGAACAGCAATGCCCGGTCGTCGGCAGGCGACAATAAAATCAAAAACATCAATATCGTCATCGAAACGCTGATTGAAAAATTTACGGTGCAAACGACAACGGTCAAAGAATCGACGGCGCAGATTAGACGTATCGTTGCAGAGGCGATTATTGAGGGTATTAACGACGTAAATTTAGCTTACTGACATGAAGAAATACATTTTTACGGTTGCAAGTCTGGGCGACACAGTGAAGTCGCGCCTTTACCGGCTGACACCCGAAACGAACCTTACGAATAGTGTCAAAGGCGTCGCCGGTTATCACGGGCTTACGCAACCCCTGGCCGGAACGCTGGCCGGTAACGGGCCTAATTCGGGTTTGTTACTCAGCGAAATGCTTGGCAAAAACGTGATTGTCCCGCTTGTGATAAAAGCCATCGGGCAGACGGTCGAAATCCCGGAAGCAATCGTTTCTGTCACGAAGAAGAAACGCATCGTATCGACGGCGGTCGTGGGCGGAAGCGGTACGGTAAAGGAATTTATCGCCGAAGACGACATGGAGATCGACATAACACTGGGCATTGTGGCGACGGACGCGAACGGCGTTATATGCGATGAATATCCGATGGTGGAAATGCTTGACCTCATTGACGTGCTCGACGCCAGGCAAATCGACGTCTGGTCTCCCTTTCTGGAAATGTTTAACCTCGATGGAGGTCTGTACAGGCTCGTCGTAACCGACTACAAAATACAGCAAATGACCCATACCAACCGCCAGGCGATAACAATAAGCGCGGTCAGCGATTTCGATTATCAGATATTTTATGAAGAAAACTAAGGCAACCCGGCATGATGTGTAACGTATTTTATAGAAAAATCTTCATGGTGCTCCACAAACTGAACGGTAAAATCTTCATGGTGTTCCACAAACTGCCATTTGCCGCAACTATTAGCATGGCTCTTTACTTTTTCAACATGCAACCCGGCATGATGGATAACAACCCGCACTTTAAAATCGGCATGATGAGTAACGACCCGCACTTTTCCAAAAAGCGGAATATTCCTGCACCGGCAATTTTTAACCGGCGCGCCGGCGGTCAATATCAATATCGCCATCACAAAAACAACATAAAAAAACCGTTTCATAAACATTTAAAACTATGTTTTCATTGACCGCAAAAATAATAATAAAATCTGAAAAGACATGGACTTTCGATAAAATAAGTTCGTGCGAGATTGAGCGCGATATCGAGAACATCACGCAGAAATGCACATTCACTCTCCCCAAAAACACTAAATGGAAAGGCGAAACGGCCATCCCCGTAAAACGCGGCGACCGGGTCAGCTTCTCGCTCGGTTACGACGGTGATAATACGGAAGTTTTTACCGGTTATATTTCCCGCCTTACGACCAAAACGCCGGTCGAAATAACGTGCGAAGACGAAATGTTCCTGCTCAAAAACACGCCGGCGAAAAAGAAAACCTATCCGGACGCCGACCTGGAACAGATGCTCCGCGAACAGCTGCCGGCAGATGTAAAGTTGAATGTCTTCAGCCGGCATACTTTTGGCAAATACGTCGTCGACTGCGACACCGTCTCCGCACTGCTGGGTGAACTCTCCGAAAACGGCTTTACCTTTTTCTTTCGCGACGGCACGCTACATGCCGGTATGATATTCGACCACACCGGACAGATTGCCGGACCAAAGCAACTCTTTATCGAAGGCGGCGTCAGCGGCGCGCAAACGGGCAATATTATCGACGATAGCGACCTCGTCTGGAACGACGCAAAAAACATAACACTGCGCATCCGCGCAAGCGGAACTGACCGGACAGGCAAAAAAATAGAGGTCGAAGTGGGTGACGACGACGGTGAACTGCGCTCGTATTTCAAGTACAGCACCACGGAGGAGGAACTGAAAGCCGAGGCGACCAAAAAACTTACCGAATGGAAAATATCGGGCTTCAGCGGCTCGTTTACCTCATTTGCGGCGCACCCGGCATGGCTGCTCGACCTGATCAAAATCAAAACAAACGAACATCCTGAAGGCGGCGTCTACCGCGTAACGAAAAACACAATTAGTTACGGCAATGGAGGCTACCGGCAGGAAATAACCATAGGAGGAAAAACGCAGTGAACAAAATAGCAACAGCGATCAAACAGGCAGCCGCGCGGGGCGAACAGTTATACCTGAAGCTCTGCCGCGTGGACAGCGTCAACACGACAGAACGGACAATCAGTTGCACGCCCGTCGACGGCGGCGCGCAGCTGATCGGCGTGAACCTGCAGGCCACGACGTCACAAACTGCCGGGGTGACCCTGTTTCCGAAACCAGGCACTTCCGTCGCGGTCGGCTATTACGACCGCAACAACGCTGTCGTCATCCTCATGGACGCAGTCGACAAAATTGCCGTCAACTGCGACAGCATACAGTTCAATGACGGCACGAACAGAGGCCTCGTAAAAATCGGCCTGCTGGAACAAAACATGAACAGCATCAAAGATTATCTCCAGGTGCTTTCGATAGCTATTGCGACAGGCTTGGCCGGTACGGTGGGCAATGGTGGCGCGGCGGCTGCAACGGCGTTTACAAGCCAAATGCAGGGCGTTTCGATAAACTATGCAGATATGGAAAATAAAAAAATAACGCACTGATATGAGAGGAATACTGACAGACGACAACGATGAACTGACGATCCTGACCACGCGTGACGCCAGTGGCAAGATAACCGGCGGTTTCGTAATTGGGGACAATAGAGCGGACGTAGTGAAACGCCTCTTAATAGCTTATCTGGGCGAAATAAAGGAAGACCCGCTTCTGGGAGGTAATGTGATGGCGCTCTCACACGGACGGGTCGACCCTTTTTGGCGTGGCAAAATGAAAAAACAACTCGCCTCGCAGGGCATTACTGGCAATATACGCTTATCGGGAGCGGAAATTGAAATTGAAATTGAAAACGAGGAGAACAGTTAAAAGAATCATCGCATCTGCGATCAAACAGGATATAAACGGCAATTAAATTGAACATTATGGATATAAATATAGACTTGGTACTTTCTGTTCTTATTTTCATTTTTCTCGACGGACGTGACACGCGAGGTGTTGCGTCCGTTCGGGATGAGATTATCTCCATGAATGATACTCAAAACATTGAAATAAATGCAAGTTACAAGTAAGCAGGGGCAATGGATGGGTGATATTGCCGTGCGTGAAGCCGGCAGTATTGAAGCGATGGTTGAAATGGCAATCAAAAATGATCGTTCAATCACGGGCAAAATGGCTGTTGGTTCTACTCTATTGAAACCGACACCTATAGACAGACGCGTGATGAATTACTATAAAATCAACAACCTGTATCCCGCAACGGCTATGGAACCGGATGGACGGAGTTCCGGCGGCATCGGATATATGGCGGTGGGAATAACATTTACGGTATCATAAGACATGGAAAGATTTTTATCAATCATACGGGGGTGGCTAATGTACGCAATCGGCGCCATTGCGGCA
>JAIRYY010000231.1 GCA_031267485.1 Tannerella sp. | reverse complement strand
CTCTCTCTCTGCAAGAATCATGCCACGGACGGCCAAAAAGGAAGTCCGAACTCAATTTTTTTACAGGAAAAACAGAAAGTTTATTCATGAGCTGCTTTTTTATCAATTACAAAAAATTTGCGCTGCAAAGATAGTACATTTTTTTATAAACAAAACAAAAATACAAAAAAAATCAGCGATTCAGGGAGAAAAATAAAAAAAGTATGGCTTTATAACAATTTGTGTGGCTAAGTGGCTGATGTGACCCACACTCCATGCCCCGTCACCAGCGAACGCAGTGAAGTAATCCAGGCACAGGCGGTGCAGGCGGTTGTGCAGTTCTCGCCTGTGCCAGGATTGCTTCGTCGTACCTCCTCGCAATGACGGTTGTTCTCCCGTCACCAGCAAACGCAGTGAAGCAATCCGGGCACAGGCCGTATAAGCCCGGACGGTTGTCAGGCGGCCGCCTGTGCCTGGATTGCTTCGTGCCTCGCAATGACGGGGCTGGCCGGAGGTTTTCAACCGGATATGCCGCCTTGTCCGTCATTTGAACAAAATTATCCACACGATTCGTTATAGAACCGAAATACAACTTGTAATTCCGTCGTCAACGGCGATTGAATTTGCATTGAATCGCGTCGGCAACGGAATTACGAAAGATAGTTATAAGGGATACTCGTCGAAAGCATACAGGATGGTCGAGAGGTAACGTTCTCCCGTATCCGGCAATATTGCGACGATATTTTTGCCTTTGTTCTCCGGCAGTTTGGCCAGTTGGGAGGCGGCATACACGGCTGCTCCCGACGATATGCCGACCAGGAGCCCCTCGGTCTTCGCCAGTTCGCGGCTGGTACGTATCGCATCGTCGTTCGTCACGCGGATCACTTCATCCACAACCGAGTTGTCGTAGTTTTTAGGAACAAATCCGGCGCCGATACCCTGTATCTTGTGCGCTCCGGCTTTCCCTCCCGAAAGTACGGGCGAATCGGCCGGCTCCACAGCATATACTTTCACTCCGGGATTAAGCTCTTTCAGTCGCCGCCCCGTCCCGCTGACCGTTCCGCCCGTCCCGACCCCGGAAATGAACAGGTCTATCCGTCCGTCCGTGTCGCGCCAGATTTCCTCGGCAGTTGTTGTCCTGTGAATTTCGGGATTGGACGGATTATCGAACTGCTGTAGAATGACAGAGCCGGTTATTTCCCCGTTCAGCGCCTCCGCTTTGGCAATCGCCCCTTTCATACCCTCCACTCCGGGAGTAAGCACAAGTGTCGCCCCAAGGGCTTTCAGCAGGTTACGCCGTTCCAGGCTCATGGTCTCCGGCATCGTAAGAATCAGCTTATAGCCTTTGGTAGCAGCCACAAACGCAAGTCCTATCCCCGTATTTCCACTCGTCGGTTCAATAATAGTCGCGCCTTTCGAAAGAATGCCTTTCCTTTCGGCATCTTCCACCATCGCCAGTGCAATGCGGTCCTTTACGCTTCCAAGCGGGTTGAAATACTCCAGTTTCCCTATCAGCCGTGCGGCTAATGAATGATGTTCACCAAATGAGGCCAATTCCACCAGCGGGGTATTGCCTACAAGTTCTGTCAGCTTTTTTGCAATCTTTGCCATAGTTGTTTTATTTATGTTTTTAGTAGTTTATAATTTCCCCGCAAAAGTACGGCCATATCTCCGATGAAAAAATAGCATATTTGTGGTATATTTACATCGGAAATATTTGTTTACATTTGCACTCTGATATTTAAAAAAACTGTAAAATGAAAACTTGCATTCTGGCAGACAACCAATTTGTCACAAACGAAGGGATTTTTGCCATCCTGGAAAGAAAAGGAACAGAAAATATTGTCCGGGTCAGGACAATGAACGAATTACAGGAAAAATTAAGCAAGTTCCCTGATGCTGTCGTCATGCTGGACTATACCCTGTTCGATTTCACATCCATGCAGCAAATGCTGAACGTCAAGGCCGCCGCCCGGAAATCGGCCTGGATACTCTTTTCCAACGAACTGGGCGAACACTTCCTGCGTTATGTCATCCTGTCCGACCCGACGGTAAGCGTCGTGATGAAAAACGATTCCCGGAAAGAAATTATGGCGGCGCTGGAAAATGCGGAATCCGGCTTTTCGTACATCTGCGAATCCGTCGAACAGATTCTCCAGAACGAAACCCCGTCAAACGCCGATACGGATCCCGTCCACCTCACCGCTTCGGAAAAGATAATCCTGCACGAAATCGCGCTGGGAAAGACCACCAAGGAAATCGCCTACGAAAAGAATCTGAGTTTCCACACCGTCAATTCCCACCGAAAAAACATATTCCGCAAGCTGGAAATAAATAATGTACACGAGGCCATAAAATACGCCATTCGCGCCGGCATCTTCGACGTCGCCGAGTATTACATTTGAAAAGACGGCTCGCGGCAACAAATATTAGCAGGCATATTTTGTATTGCGCCCGGCTTACACTATCTTTGCAGCGTTTTAGGTTTTAAAAACAGGTATATATGGCAGAAATCAAATGTATTGGAGTGATGACCTCCGGAGGTGATGCTCCCGGAATGAATGCGGCGGTTCGCGCGGTTACGCGCGCCGCGATAGCGAACGGGATGACAGTGAAAGGTATTTATCGTGGATATAAAGGTCTTATATCGGATGAGATTGAAGATTTTAAAACTCAGAATGTCAGTAACATCATACAGCGCGGCGGCACTATTCTCAAAACGGCCCGCAGTGAAGAATTTAAAACGCCGGAAGGAATGGAGAAGGCGTATGAAAATCTGATGAAACATGGAATGGATGCGCTGGTCGTCATTGGCGGCGACGGCAGTCTGACCGGTGCGCGCAGTTTTGCCCAGAAGTATAATTATCCGATTGTGGGCCTTCCCGGTACGATTGACAACGATTTGTACGGAACAGACACGACGATTGGTTACGATACGGCATTGAATACGATTGTGGAGTGCGTTGATAAAATCCGTGATACGGCTTCATCGCACGAACGGTTGTTTTTCATTGAAGTGATGGGACGTGACGCCGGTTTTCTTGCTCTGAACGGAGCGATTGCATCCGGCGCCGAAGCGGCAATTATCCCGGAAATATCTTTACAGAAAGATCAGTTGTCGGAGATGATTGAGACGGGTTTCCGCAAATCGAAAAACAGCAGCATCGTCCTCGTTGCGGAAAGCGAGATCACAGGCGGGGCAATGGGTGTTGCCGAACGTGTGAAAACGGAATATCCGCAGTTCGATGTCCGCGTGTCCATACTGGGTCACCTGCAGCGTGGCGGCTCGCCGTCGGCACAGGACCGCATTCTTGCAACGCGTATGGGCGTCGCTGCAATTGATGCGCTGCTGGAAGATCAGCGGAATGTGATGATAGGAATCCAGAATGATGAAATCGTACTCGTTCCGTTTGTCAAGGCAATCAAAAACGATAAGCCTCTGGACCCGAACTTGCTGAATGTTCTCAAAATAGTTTCCATGTAAACTATTTTCGGAACAGATCAATCATCTGCCGGGCTGCAACAAACGAGCTTATTTCATTATTTAAAACTTTCCGTTCCATCAGCGGAAGTTGCATTTCTATTTCGGGATGATGATAGAATGAGTTTCGCAGCATCTCGTTGATGCTTTCGTACATCCAGTATTTGGCCTGTTCGTTGCGTCTCCGGTCGAAAGAGCCGTTGTTCCGGGTATAAGAAACGTATTCGTTTATCATATCCCACACCTCCCCGATTCCTGTGGCGTAATAGCCCGAATAGGTCAGCACTTTCGGTATCCATCCCGATTCGGTGGGGGGAAACAGGTGCAATGCGTTCCGGAAACCGGCGGCTGCCATCTTTGCCTTTTCGACATTGTCGCCGTCCGCCTTGTTGATGGCTATGCCATCGGCCATTTCCATGATACCGCGTTTGATACCCTGCAGTTCATCGCCCGTTCCCGCCAGTTGGATAAGCAGAAAGAAATCAACCATCGAATGGACAGCCGTTTCGCTCTGTCCGACGCCCACCGTTTCGACGAAAACCGTATCAAAACCGGCGGCCTCGCACAGAATGATGGTTTCCCGCGTCTTACGCGCCACGCCGCCGAGCGAACCTGCCGTAGGGGAAGGGCGTATGAACGCATTTTTCTCTCGCGAAAGCGCTTCCATGCGCGTTTTGTCACCCAGAATACTTCCCTTCGAGCGTTCGCTGCTCGGATCAATAGCCAGAACCGCCAGCTTGCGTCCCTCCTTTATGGTGTGCATGCCGAACGAGTCGATCGACGTACTTTTACCCGCGCCGGGTACGCCCGTAAATCCGATACGGACGGACTGTCCCGTATGAGGCAGGCATTTTTCTATTATTTCCTGTGCCAACTGCTGATGTTCCTGTCTGGAACTTTCGATGAGCGTTACAGCCTGACTTAATATTGTTATATTTCCCCTCAGAATACCGTCCACATATTCCGGTACGGAAAGTCCTGTTTGCTTCGGTATACGTTTGAAATAAGGGTTTACGGTCGGCGCCGAAACGCCTTTATTGACTTTCAACCCCCTATATATCTCCTCATTTTCAGGATGTTCCATGCCCCTCCTTCATTTAACTCTTGTTGCGGTAACTTTAATCATGCGTACGGGGCCTCTCGGATCGTCACATACGACATAGATGTCGTTGTCAATGTTAGAATCCAGCAACTCCTTCGCTTTAACGGTCGCTTTGACGGTCAGGGATTCACCGGCTTTTATGATTTTCCCGCCAAGTCCGGGCAGATAGACGCGGTCATCATCACTTGACACGCTATGAAGGGTCAAATCCGATTTCCCCGCATTGGTCAGGACGAACTCCCGGCTCGCCGTTCCTCCGAATCCCAGGAATCCGTTTTTGACATTTTCGAACAGCAGCTGGCTGTTTTTAATCTCCAGATGCGGAGCGTTTACGCTCTGCAGGGGGGATAGCTGTTTGAAATCGTCGGTATAGTTCACGATAGCCGTGATATTTTCACTTCCGAGAATTTCACCCTCCTGATTTTTAACGGTCCATTTGAATGAATCTTTCATGCGGCCTCTCTTTTCCGCCGTTTTTGTCCCGTCGATAACGACGGCAATTTCTCCCGGCCAGTCCGCTTTCAGGGATTCGGGGCCGGTCACGGCGATATGGCCGGGAACATCTTCCCATGAAAAATAAACCGTTTCCGCATTGTAATTTTTGATATACATGGCTTTCCTGTTTGTTCCCGCCGGGTTGAAATTTTTGTATGTCAAATCCTTTGCTTCAATCCCAACGCCTCCTACGGTATCAATATATGTAGCGAACGGGTCGCTCGGTTTCTCCACCACATTTCCGGTGATGGTGAGTTTGTGGCGTTTGAATCCGCCATCCTCATTGGTGTAAACGGTCGCACTCTTATTGAAGTTTCCGATGCGTCCCCGGGGATTGAACGTAATGATAATAACACCCTCCTGTCCCGGTTCGACGGGCGTTTGCGTCCATTCCGGCTTCGTACATCCGCATGACGCCTGCACCTGAGCGATTGTCAGGGGTTCGTCTCCGGTATTTTTAAATTTGAAAATATGCTCCGCATAACCGTCGCTTTCACCGATTGTTCCGAAATCGTGCGACGTCTTCTCCGGTGTGAATACCGGAACTCCCGGCTCCCCGTCACGGGCAAAAGCCATGCAGCTTACAACTAAAAAAGCTACAAGTATTCGCATACTGTTTTTAGCCTTATTCATCTCTGTGACTGTTGTTTTGAAATGCCCCGACGGTTAATTTGTCGTGACATTTCCTTTTATGGTCAGCACATAGCTCCCCGTTTTACCATTACTGTAGACGGAAACCGTTTTTGTAAAAGGCCCGGGGCGGTTTTCCGGATTGAATGTCACTTTTATTTCTCCCGTTTTGCCGGATGCAATCGGCTCCTTCGTCCAGTCGGGCGAGGTACAGCCGCATGAGGCTACCACTTTGGTTACAACCAGTGCAACTTCTCCCTCATTCTTTATTTTGAACGTGTGAGTTACCGGGCCGGCTTTTGCGTCGATATCTCCAAAATCATGCACTTCGCTCTCTAAAACAGCAATAGAGGCCTCTTTTTGTTGTGCTGACGCCATGCTTACGGTCAGCATCATAAGTCCGAATACAAATAAAATACGTTTCATTTTTTTTATTTTTTAGTTAATTGTCATGCAAAGGTAATGCTATTTACCATACATTGTATCATATAAGAGTTTATTTTTTCTTAATATATGTTTGAAATGTATACGCATACAAATGCTTTTCGTCTTTTGGAAAGGTTTCCCGCTCCGTCATGCTCCATTTATCTCCGTTTATTCCGGGGAAAAACGCATCCGCCTTTTCAAACGAATGATGTATCAGGGTGATATACAGTTTATCGGCAAAACCGATAGCCTGACCGTATATGGAAGCGCCTCCGATAATGAAAATTTCACTTTCGGCAGCGTATGCATTGACGGCATCCTGCAAATCGCTGAAAATAATACAGTTTTCGAACACGGCATCCCTGTTTTTCGTTACGACGACATTTGTACGGTCAGGCAAAGCGCCTTTGGGTAGCGATTCGAATGTTTTCCGTCCCATGATGACAGTATGGCCGGCCGTCAGTTCCCTGAACCGTTTCATATCATTGGGCAATCGCCATGGAAGACCGTTGTTTGCTCCTATGGCGCCGTTTTCTGCAATAGCGACGATAATCGAAATCATTTGCTTTTATTTTTCTTTGATGAGACATCCTGCGCCGTTGCTATACGGCGACTGTTCCTTTAATGTGCGGATGCGGGTTGTAATTAATCAGTTCGAAATCCCCGTATCTGAAATCGAAGATATCGTTCACCTCCCGTTTAATCAGCATCTGTGGCAACGAACGCGTATCGCGCGTCATTTGCAGTTTTATCTGTTCCAGATGATTGGTATAAATGTGGGCATCGCCCAGCGTATGGACGAAATCTCCCGTTTTCAGTCCGGTCACCCGCGCCATCATCAGCAGCAGCAGGGCATACGAAGCGATGTTGAAAGGCACGCCGAGAAAAATGTCGGCGCTTCGCTGGTAGAGCTGCAGGCTCAGGCGTCCGCCGGCCACATAAAACTGAAAAAACGCATGGCACGGCGGAAGGTTCATGTTTTTCAAATCTCCCACATTCCATGCACTCACAATGATACGGCGCGAGTCCGGATTGTCTTTTATAGTGCGGACCGCTTCGCTTATCTGGTCGATTGCACCGCCCTCGCCGTCCGGCCAGGAACGCCACTGGTATCCGTATATATGCCCCAGGTCGCCGTTTTCGTCCGCCCACTCATTCCATATACGGACGCCATTCTCCTGAAGATATTTAACATTCGTATCGCCTTTCAGAAACCATAAAAGTTCGTGAATGATTGATTTGAGATGCAGCTTCTTTGTCGTAAGCAAAGGGAAACCGTCTTCCATATTAAAACGCATCTGATGCCCGAATATGCTGATAACACCTGTGCCTGTGCGGTCGTCTTTCCTTACGCCTTCCCGAAGGACGCGTTCCAATAAATCCAAATACTGTTTCATATTTTTTCCTTTTGTGTCGCAAAGATAAGAAAAAACTGTATATTTGCAGAACGAAAAAAAATGCAGTCTTACCGGTAGAACGGAACATAACTTAATTTTATATACACATGAGGAAAATTTTATGGATGGCATTGATGGCGGTAGCGCTGTTGTCATGCGGAAAAGGAGTGAAAAACGAACAGACATTGTCCGGATTGAACACGAAAGATTTCGTGGCGGAGGTCAATGGCAAAAAAACGGGATTGTTCATCCTGAAAAATGCTTCCGGGCTGGAAGCATGCGTTACGAATTACGGCGGCCGCCTTGTTTCGCTGCTGGTACCCGACCGGAACGGAACGCTGACGGATGTAGTGCTCGGTTACGGCAGTATTGCCGATTATCTGGCGTCGAGCGGGAACTACGGGGCGCTGATTGGACGGTATGGGAATCGTATTAAATACGGTTTGTTTACGCTTGACGGCACGGGATACCAGTTGCCGAAAAACAACAACGGGCATTGTCTGCACGGCGGCCCCGAAGGATATCACGTCCAGGTATGGGATGCGGAACAGGTTGACCCGCAAACGCTCAAACTGACGTATCTGTCGAAAGACGGAGAAGCCGGCTTTCCCGGAAATCTGAATGTGACGGTTACATACCGGCTGACGGACGAAAATGCGATGGATATCCTGTATGAAGCCACGACCGACAAGCCGACCGTTGTCAATCTCACGAACCACAGTTATTTCAATCTTTCGGGCAAACCCGGCACCCAGATAAAGGATCATTACATATATATTAATGCGGATTCGTTCAACGTGGTGGATCAGACGCTTATACCCGTATCGATAGCGCCGGTGGACGGTACGCCCATGGATTTGCGCCGTCCCGTTATCATAAGCGCCGGCATTGACGAGGATTATGAACAAATCGCCATAGGAAAAGGTTTTGATCACAACTGGATTCTGAACACAAATGGAGATCTCTCGCAAATGGCTGCAAAAGTATATCATGATGGCAGCGGAATCGTAATGGATGTGTATACGGACGAACCGGGCATACAGTTTTACAGCGGCAACGCCATGGCTGTTTCCGACAACGGCAAGCTCGGAGTGATTTATCCGCACAGGGGCGCCCTTTGCCTGGAGACACAGCATTATCCCAACAGCCCGAATGAACCCTCTTACCCAAGCACGACGCTCCGGCCGGGCGAAAAGTATACCAGCCGCTGCATCTACTCGTTCAAGACGGTAAAAACACCTGTTAATCAATAATTCATTAAAATATTATCGTATGAATCGCTTTAAAAATTTAGTATCCGCGGTTTTTCTGATTTTCATTCCGTTCTGTACGGTCAGCGCGCAGAAAGTGATAAAATTATGGGAAAGCGCGCCTCCGACAAGTAATGAGATTACAACCGCCGAAATTGTACGTGACGGCAAGACTTCGATAAGCAATGTGTCCGTTCCCGAACTGGAAATCTATCTGCCCGAAAAAGACAGGGCGACGGGTATGGCTGTTGTTGTGTGTCCCGGCGGCGGTTATTCGGGACTCGCTTACGACCATGAGGGACTGATGGTTGCCCGGTGGCTTAACAGCGAGGGCATTGCCGCCTTTATACTGAAATACAGGATGCCGAACAGGCATAAGGAAGTGCCCCTCGACGACGCCTGGCAGGCAATCCGTCATGTGCGCGAACATGCCGGCGAATACGGCCTGAACGCTTCAAAAGTAGGTATCTGCGGATTCTCGGCAGGGGGGCATCTGGCCTCCACCGCCTCGACGCATTTCGCCACCTCCGGCACAAGCACGCGCCCGGATTTCTCCATTCTGTTCTATCCGGTTGTCACGATGACGAAACTGACGCACGGCGGTTCGCAGACGAATCTGCTTGGCGAGAACCCCTCGGATGCGGACATCTACACGTTTTCAAACGAAAAGCAGGTAAACGTAAATACGCCTCCCGCCATACTGCTGCTAAGCGACAATGACAAGGTTGTGCTTCCTGAAAACAGCCTGCGGTATTATGAAGCGTTGAAGCGCAATAACGTTCCCGCAACCATGTATATTTTCCCTTCCGGCGGACACGGCTGGGGATTCCGGGACACGTACGAATATCATCAGCAAATGACCGGACTGCTTTCCGCATGGCTCAAATCCTTATAGAAAGTTGCGTTCAGCCTAAAAAAAAAGGAGGGCATGCAAGCAAGCCCTCTCTTTTTTTTAAAAAACTGAACGGTTTTCATTTAACAACTCCGGCCAATCCTGCGCCGGGTTTGAATTTAACGACGTTACGGGCAGCAATGTTAATCGGTTTTTTCGTTTTCGGATTAACGCCTTTACGGGCAGCCTTTTCAACTACCGAGAAAGAGCCGAAACCCAACAATGAAACCTTTTCACTTTTCGCTACTGCGCCTTCAACTGTTTTAATGAAAGCCTCTACAGCTTTTTTCGCATCAACTTTGGAGAGTCCTGCATTTTTAGCAACTTCACCAATAAAAATTGTCTTGTTCATAGAAAAAAAATTTTAATTTAGTAAACATATATGATATATAAAAATACCTCTACATCCCACATAACGGCGGTAAAGGTAAACTTATTTTTGAAATCATGCAACATTTTCGCTCTTTTTTTATACGAAATAGATGTTTTTCAACATAAAAAGTCCGAATAACGGCTTTTTTTTGTACTTTTGTCCCCGGAAATAAACATATGACGAATGAATCAACGCAGTTTTAATCCCTTTTCGAATACACCCGCAGTGACAAAAAACCTGATTATCATCAATGCGCTTTTTTGGCTCGCTACGATTATCATGACGAAATTAGACCTGACGGAGATGCTGGGTCTTCACTATCCGCTCTCCAAAGGATTCCGTCTGTATCAAATCATATCATACATGTTTATGCATGGCTCGCTGAGTCACCTGTTTTTCAACATGTTTGCCGTCTATATGTTCGGGCGCACACTCGAATCCGTCTGGGGCTCCAAAAGATTTCTGTCTTTCTATATGATTACCGGAATCGGCGCCGGCCTGGTCAATCTCCTGGTGGCATATCTGCGGATAAGGGCGGTCGAAGCCGAATTAAGCCCCGACATGATAACCGAAATATACCGGGAGGGCTACGGCATCTTCCGGCAAGGCATGAACTATACGGACCCGGCAAGCGGCCAGCTGAACATTCTGATAAATACGGTCACTGTCGGAGCGTCGGGCGCCGTGTTCGGGATTCTGCTCGCATTCGGCATGCTATTCCCCAACATGCAACTGTACATCATCCCGTTCCCTTTTCCGATAAAGGCAAAATATATGGTCATGGGATATGGGCTCATCGAGCTTTTTTCCGGTTTTGCGGAAATAAGAGGCGACAATGTGGCTCATTTCGCCCATCTCGGAGGGATGCTGTTCGGCATAATTATCGTCCTGTACTGGAGAAAAAAAGACAGAAACAATGGGACATATTCTTACTGAAATAAACCGGCGGTTTAACGCCGGCTCGATACTGGCCAAGTACATATATATTAATGTAGGAATCTTTATCGTCATAAGGCTGACGATTGTCATCATGCGTCTTTTCATAAAAGACACTTCTTTCCTCGAATACATCCAGATGCCGTCGTCGTGGTCGCTGCTTGCTCACCGCCCCTGGACGGCGTTCACCTATATGTTCGTGCACTTCGATTTCCTGCACATACTGTTCAATATGCTGTGGCTGTACTGGTTCGGGAAAATATTCCTCATGTTTTTCAGCGGACGCCAGCTGGGAGGGCTTTACGTGATGGGAGGAATCGCCGGAGGATTGCTGTTTGTCATTTCATACCGCATCTTCCCTTTCCTGAGACAATTTTCCGAAAACAGTTTCCTCATAGGCGCTTCGGCTTCTATCATGGCCATCGTGTTCGCCGTATCGTTTTATCAGAAAAATTATACCATAAACCTCCTGCTGCTGGGGCGCGTGAAACTTATCTATCTCGCATTGGGCGTTTTTCTGCTGGACATCATTGCCATTACGTCCGAAAACACCGGCGGGCACATCGCCCATATCGGAGGCTCGCTGCTCGGCATATTCTTTGCCTCCCAATACCGGAAAGGACGGGATATGACAGGCTTCATGAACAGAATCATTGATAAATTTGTTAACCTCATAACCCACAGGCCCTCGTTTAAGGTTTACCGCAGGGAAACAGACCATACCCGCAACAGGAAAAATCGCTGGACGGAAACGGACGACGAGTATCGCCGCCGGAAAAATGAGGAAAACCGGGCGATTGACGCGATACTGGACAAACTTAAACGTTCCGGGTACGGAAGTCTTTCGGTGGAAGAAAAAAGGAAGTTATTCGATGCGAGCAGGCAATAGAAAACGGACGGGTAACAGAAAACGGACAGGAAACGGGAAAAAGGAATGGCTGGCGCCGTTCAAAGTATTATTCCATTCCTTTTTAGCTTCACTGAATATTATTTTAGTGATACTCCTTATCGTTTCCGCCTATTCCGGCATGATATCTCCCGAAAAGTACGTGCTGTTCGCTTACCTCGGGCTTGTCTTCCCCATCCTTATATTTGCCAACATCTGTTTTTTCGCCTATTGGGCGATTACTAAAAAATGGCTGTTCGTATCCATATTAACGTTAGCTTTCGCCGTTTGCTGGACGCCCATCTCGCGTTACTGTCCGTTTCATTTCAAAACGGAAGTGTTGCCGCGGGAGGATGTCATCAAAGTCCTTTCATATAATGTAATGAGCTTCGCATATAAGGACCATACGGAAAAATCGCCGAATAAAATCATACAGTATATTGCCGAATCGGGTGCGGATATCGTCTGTCTGCAGGAATACATGGTAAGCTCGCGTCCCAACCTGATGAGTTCCGAAAAGGTGGCCGGCGCATTGCCGATGTATCCCTACATGGCGGAAATCATTTTTTCACCGCCGGAAAACAATCGCTACAAATACGGGCTGGCCGTGCTGTCCAGATTCCCGATTACAAAATCGCGGAGGATTGTATTCCCGTCGGCATACAACGGGGCATCCATACACGAGATAATGGTGGGAGGCAAAAAAATCGTTCTTGTCAATAATCACCTGGAATCATTCAAACTCACGGCGGAAGACCGTTCCAGATATTCGGACATGATTACGCGCGCAAGTTTCGAATCGTTCGACGGGCTGCGGGGTTCCATACAGCAGAAGCTGGGACAGGCTTTCCGCATCCGTGCAAAACAGGCGGAATCCGTCGCCGACGAAATACGCAAGGCAAACGGACGCCATACTATCGTGTGCGGAGATTTCAACGACACGCCCGTCTCCTACGCTCACCGCACGATTCAAGGCTCATTATCGGACGCATACGCCCAATCCGGTTTCGGCATGGGAACATCCTACAACCGGAATTTTTTCCTGTTCCGCATCGACCACATACTGTATTCGCCGGGCATGGAAGCATACAATTGCACGGTCGACACGCGCGTCAACCTGTCCGACCATTACCCCATCTATTGCTACCTGAAAATAAACTGACCGCGGCTCAAATACCCGCCTGCACGGAGAATACAGGCCCCGGCAACAAAAATAAGCCGATTTATTTTGTATTCCCCTCATCATGCACTATCTTTGCCGCGGATTTAATTTTTACGAGGGGGTGAATCTGATTGTAGAACAGGGTAACACGAAATTAAAAGCGGCGATATTCGACAGCGGAAAAATCGTATCTTTTATTTTTGTCGACAAGGATGAGACATCCCGGATTGAAGATATTGTCAGGCAATACAATCCGACACAGGGAATCTTATCATCTGTTGTTGACACGGACAAGGCTTTGGTTGATTATTTGAGGGAACATTTGAATTACTTCCTATCGCTGGACGAATATACGCCAATCCCCATCCGGGTGGAATACGAGACAAAAAACACGCTGGGCAGAGACCGGATTGCGGCTGCCGCGGGAGCCTGTTTTTTACAGCCCGGACGCGACCTCCTGGTGATTGATGCCGGAACGGCTATTACATACGAAGTAATCGAATCTGCGGGGATTTATATTGGCGGAAATATATCGCCCGGTTTGACGACCCGCTTTAAGGCGCTTCATACATTTACGGAACGGTTGCCTTTGATAAGGGAAAAAAATGAGGTTCCGCTTATCGGCACAAGTACCGAATCTGCAATTCTGGCCGGAGTAGTGAACGGTATTGTTTACGAAATGGACGGGTTTATTGATACGTTGAAATCAAAATATGGCGACATTTTTGTTTTTTTAACAGGAGGTCACTCTTTTTATTTTGAAAGACAACTTAAAAATCAGATATTTGCAGACGCTAATTTAGTTTTAGTTGGTTTAAATAGAATATTAGAATATAATGCAGAAAATAATTAATCTGACGGTTGTATCGGGACTGTTGTCTCTTTGCACCTTTGCCACAATGGCGCAAAACGGCACCAATTCACCTTATACGCGCTACGGATATGGAGAATTGGCCAACCGCTCTTTCGGAGCGGGCAGGTCTATGGGAGGGGTTGGTATAGGACTGCGTTCGTCCAAACAGATTAATCCGATGAATCCGGCTTCGTATTCATGCATGGATTCCATGACGTTCCTGTTCGATTTCGGGGCTTCCGCCCAATTGTCCTGGTATAATGACGGGACAAACAAACAGAACAACACGAACGGAAACGTTGAATATATGGCCATGCAGTTTCCGCTGCACCGGCGGGTTGCCATGAGCGCCGGACTGTTGCCGTATTCGCACGTGGGGTACAACTTCGCTAATATCAGTACAGAAAAAGGCCTGCAATATATGGAGACATTTTCCGGGACAGGTGGACTGAATCAGCTGTACGCCGGACTGGCGGTTGACGTCTGGAAGAAGCGGCTTTCCGTGGGCGGCAATATCAATTACCTGTTCGGTTCTATCCTTCACAGCGCAAAGACCGAATATGCATCGTCGAATCCGATATCCGTCACAAAGGTTCAGGAACTTAAAACAAGCGATGTGACATTTGATTTCGGATTGCAATACACGCACCCGCTGAGCAAAACGGAGCATCTGATAGCGGGGCTTGTATACACGCCGAAAGTGCGGCTTAACAGCAAGGCGTACGAGATAGTTTCGAGTTCGGAAACCGTCATCGACACGATATTGGGCAAAGCGTATGAGACCCCTGCCGGATACGGACTGGGTCTTTCGTACGTGAAAGACAACAAACTGATGATTGCGGCGGATTTCACCTATCAGGAATGGAAAAAAACGGCCTTCAACGGGAATGGCAACATGTTTAAAAACCGGACGAAAATAAACGCCGGCGTCGAATATATCCCCAACCTGTTTTCCCGGCCATTCCTGAACCGCGTCAGATACAGGGCGGGCGTAAGCTATACCGATTCGTATATTCTGGTCAACGGCAACGGATATCGGGAATACGGCGCCACGCTCGGATTCGGACTCCCGATAAGCGATGCGCGCTCATTTATTAACGTATCATTTGAATATCTGAATGTGAAACCGGAATCCGGGACAATGATAAATGAAAACTATCTGAGAATGACCTTGAGTTTTACATTTAATGAACACTGGTTCTTTAAGAGAAAAGTAGATTGATTTCAAACAACTTAAAACTATTATAAATGAAAAGTAAAATTTTTGTATTCGCATTAGGCGCTTTCATAGCCACGGGTTTGAGCGCCCAGAAAGGTGTAGATAACGGGACGCCATTCGGCGCGGGTGAAGACAGTATACGCTGCCTCACCAATATAAGCCTGTTTATCCCGTATGCAAAATCAGGTAATTTCAAGGATGCGTATCCATTCTGGAAAATTGTTTATGACGAATGTCCGGGATCTACGAAAAACATTTACATCTACGGTGTAAACATCCTTAACGGACAGTTTGCGGAAGAAAATGACGCGGCAAAAAAAGAGGCGATTATCAACGATCTGATGAAACTGTATGATGACCGCATCAAATATTTCGGGGATGACAAACAGTACGGAAAAGACTGGATCGTGTCGCGCAAAGCACAGAATTACAACCAGTTGAAAGGGGAAGACACAGACCCGAACGTAATCTACAAGTGGACAGGCGAAGTGATTGACGAATTTAAGGAAAAAACGGAACCGTTAGCCGTATCGCTCTACATGTTCGCTTCATTCAAACTCATACAGAGCGACATGGAAAAATACAAGGAACAGTATGTCAACGACTTCCTGAGGTGCTCCTCCTTACTCGACGCACAGCAGACGGCGGCAAAAGCGGCCGGTAACGAAAAAGAAGAGGAGAATATTGCCGCCAGAAAAATCGAGATAGAAAAGAACTTTGTTATCAGCGGGGCGGCCGACTGCGAAACGCTGCAAAGCATATACGGCGCCAAAGTGGAACAGAACAGGGAGAACCTTGAGTTCCTGAAAGAGACGCTGACATTGCTCCGCCGCGTGAACTGCAAGGAAACGGACGCCTTTTTTGCGGCTTCCGAATATGCGCACAAGATTGAACCTACGGCCGAATCGGCTATGGGACTTGGAAACAAGGCTTTCAAGGACAAAGACTTTGCTAACGCCGAAAAATACTATAATGAAGCCATCGGAATGACGGATGATGCCGAAATAAAAGCGGAACTTTACTATGCGGTAGCCATCATGGCGCAGCAGCAAAGCAATCCGGTAAAGGCCAAACAGTACAGCCTGAAATGTCTTGCCGAAAGATCCGACTACGGACGCGCCTATATCCTGATTGCCACCTGTTACATCGCAGGAACAAAGAGCGTGTTCCCGGACGACCCGGTGCTGGCCAAATGCGTTTATTACGCGGTCGTCGACAAACTTGAAAGAGCGCGGCAGGTGGATCCCTCCGTTGCGGATGAAGTCGGAAAACTGATCAGCACGTATGCAAAATATTATCCGACGAAAGAAGAAGTCTTTATGCACCCCGAACTGGATAACGGCAAAACTTTCACGATTGGAGGATGGATTGGCGAGACGGTAAAAATCAGATAAAAACGGACTCTTTTGCTTATGATGAGCCGCGTTGAAATAAATCCCTTAAAAGGCATGGCAATCGTTCTGATAGCGGTTGTTATACCTTTTTATTTTTTCGCGTCCTGCTCCGGAGAAAAAAAGGAAATGGTAGAGGTCACGTTCGACCCTCAAACTTCCTATACGCTGAAAGAAACGAATATCGAAACGTTCATTTTCGACTCCGGCATCACAAAGGTCATAACCCCTACCTGGCTCATATTTGGAAAAGCGGCGGAACCTTACTGGCAATTCCCCGACGGCGTCTACCTCGAAAAATTCGATACGGCTTTCCAACTGGAAACAAGTATAAAGGCAGATACCGCCCACTATTTCCAGCGGCGCAACCTGTGGCAGTTAGACGGCAATGTCGACATCTCGAATACGGACGGCGTACGCTTCGAAACAGCCCAGCTGTTCCTGGATCAGAACAAGGGAACATGCTATTCGGATTCCTTTATAAGGGTTACGAAAGGAGAAGACATAAACACCGGCATCGGATTCCGGTCAAACCAGAACATGAGCGAATACACCATATTCAATTCCACCGCAGACTTCTCCGTCGAAACGCAGCGCCGCACGGACGAAAGCGATTCCATACCGGAAGGAAAACCGGACGCCTGAAAATCAGCGGGTCGCCCCGTCACGCCATGCTCTTACGGGATAGGAGGCGTTCCCCGCCTATAGTTCACGTTTTCCCAGAATTTTTGGCGGATTTCGGGTCTAGTCCTAATCTGTTCCAGGGATTTCGTTCAGGAATCCGGCATTAGCGCCGAATCCGGACGAAAACAGAATGGCCTCCCCCTGTCCTGTAAAATCGGCAATTTCTTTTTCCAACTGCCTGCATATATCCAGATATCCTCCAATGATAAGTTATACAGATATTTAATTCCATAAAAGTAGTATGTTTCAATGATATAATATTGTCCATTATTATTAAATAAATACAATATAGCGAATTATATTTGTTTTATATTTCATTGCATTGTATATTTGTGACTGCAAACGAATAAAATTCCTGATTTACTTATTTATAACTAAAAAATTGAAAACGTATGAATACTGATAAATTAAAATAAACGAGAAGGTATCTTATAACGAAGTATTGAATCAATTGCAAAAAACGAAAAGCTATGAGCAGAAAAAAAACATTCAGAATCTTGCCGGTAATCGCATGCGTATTACTGCAACTCCGTTATCTGCCGGCCGGAGCGCAGAGCGAGCCGCTGACTGTCCATCTTGCAGAAGCCGGAACGCTGCCCACCCTCATTCCCGCCGACAGGAAGTTCCTGATTACAGACCTTACTCTGACCGGCAGCCTGAATGGCACCGACATACGCTTCATCCGCGAAATGGCGGGATATGAAGCGAAGGGTAAACTGGCTGTCCTTGATTTAGCCGGTGCAGATATCGTCAGTGGAGGCGAGGCCTATTATGAATCCATAGATTTTACTTTTTATACTTCCGATAATTCCATTTCGGAATGCATGTTCTGGCATTGCAACGGACTGACAGTCATTACGATTCCGGACAGTGTGACAACAATCGGTGGTGCTGCTTTTGCCAGTTGCACAGGCCTGACAAGCATTACGATTCCTGACGGTGTGACAACGATCGGCAGTTCTGCTTTTGCCGGTTGCACAGGCCTGGCAAGCATTACGATTCCTGACGGTGTGACAACGATCGGCGGCGCTGCTTTTTCCGGCTGCACAGGCCTGACAGGCATTACTATTCCTAAC